>JBDTNF010000217.1:0-15008 GCA_039933875.1 Flavobacteriales bacterium
GCATGCATCGCCCACACTTGCTTAGTGGTTGAAATAGCTCCTCACCGTGGCGGTGATGTGCGCGAGTTGTTCGTTGTCGAGTTCGGTGCTCATGGGCAGGCTGAGCACTTCGTGCGTGAGTTGCTCGGTGACCGGCAGTGAGCCCTGCGGGAACCGATCGCTCTTGAACGCGTTCTGCAAATGGCAGGGTACCGGGTAGTAGATCATCGCCGGTACACCGTTCGCTTCCAAATGAGCCTTCAGCTTGTCGCGGTGACCCCCCGTCACGCGCAACGTGTACTGATGGAAGACATGGTCGGTGCCCGCGCTCCGTTGCGGCGTGCTTACGTGCTCCATTCCGGCGAAAGCGGTGTCGTACCGACCGGCGACAGCATTGCGCGCAGCAGCGTATTCGTCGAGGTGCCTGAGCTTGATGCGCAGGATCGCGGCTTGCAGTGAATCAAGGCGGCTGTTCACACCGACGACCTCATGGTAGTAACGCACATCGCTGCCGTGGTTGCAGACGCGGCGCAGCTTCTTCGCGATGTCATCATCGTTGGTGAAGATCGCACCACCATCGCCATAGCAACCCAGGTTCTTGCTCGGGAAAAAGCTGGTGGTCGCGATGTGGCCGATGGCCCCGGACTTCTTCCGTGTTCCATCGCTGAAGGTGTAGTTCGCTCCGATCGCCTGGGCGTTGTCCTCGATCACGAAGAGGTTGTGCTCCTTCGCGATCGCCATGATCGCCTCCATGTCGGCGGTCTGGCCGAATAAGTGTACCGGCACGATGGCCTTCGTCTTCGGGGTGATCTTCCGCTTGATGTCCGCGGGATCGATGTTGAAGGTGCCGGGCAACACATCAGCGAAGACCGGTGTGATGCCCAGGAGCGCCACCACCTCCACAGTGGCAACGAAGGTGAACGACGCGGTGATCACCTCATCGCCGGGCTTCAGGTCGAGCGCCATCATCGCGATCTGCAACGCGTCCGTCCCATTGGCGCAGGCGATCACGTGCTTCGCGCCGAGGTAGGTGGCCAGTTCCTGTTCGAAGGACTTGACCTCGGGCCCATTGATGAAGGCGGTGCTCTTGATCACGCCAAGCACGGCAGCATCCACCTCGGGCTTGATCTTCTCGTACTGGCCGACGAGGTCGACCATCTGGATGGGCTTCATGGAAATGCGCGTCGGTTCCGGGGTCCGTCTGAGGTGGTCGGCGAAGGGTGGGCGAAGATAACCAACCACCGATGCGGCCAACGGCCACGGACCGCGCCCCGTGCGCAATTCCGATCGTGCGCCCAACGTTCCCCGTCGGCTAACTTCGCCCACCGATGCGTGCCCTCGTCCCATGGATCACCCTCGCCCTGATCGGGCTTACGAGGCCGTGCTACGCACAAGGGAGCATCCGGGATTCGACCTTGTCGATGGTGGTGGTCTCGGCGAGCTACGCGCAGCAATTCCCTGGCGGCGACCTCGCCGATCGCTTCGGCACCAACAGCAACGTGGCCATCTGCGCCGTGCGCAAAACGCGCAGCAATTTCACTTTCGGCGTGGAGGGCAGCTTCATCTTCGGCAACAAGGTGGTGGAGCCGGGCATCCTGAGGAACGTGATCAACAGCGCGGGCCAGATCGTGGACTCCGACGGCCAGATGGCGGACGTGTTCCTCTACGAACGTGGATGGACCGCCTTCGCCACCGTCGGCAAGATCCTGCCTCTCTTCGGCCCCAACCCCAATTCGGGATTGATGCTCAAGGTCGGCGGCGGCTACATGCGCCACAAAGTGCGGGTGCAGACCCAGAAGAACGTGGTGCCCCAGTTGGAGGATGAATACCTCGAGGGCTATGACCGCTTGTGTGCCGGACCGGCGGCGCTGCTCTTCGTGGGCTACCAGCATTTGAGCAACCGGGGCCGCGTGAATTTCTTCGTCGGTATGGAACTGATGGCCGGGTTCACCCAGGCGCTTCGACCCTACAACTTCGATACGGAGCTGTGCAACACGCCCGACCGGACCGACCTGCTCACCGGGCTGCGCGTGGGCTGGTGCCTGCCCATCTACCAGCGCATGGACGATCGCTTCCGGTACTGACCATGCCGCTGCTGTACGACATCGGCACGGGGCTTTACCACCTCGGCATCCGCGCAGCAGCGCCGTTCCTGCCCAAAGCGAAGCAATGGGTCGATGGGCGACGTGGACAATGGGAGCGCCTGGAAGCGAAGAGCGCCGCGCTCCAGGGCTGCTTGTGGATGCATTGTGCCAGCGTGGGCGAGTTCGAACAAGGACGGCCCGTGCTTGAAGCGATCAAGGCGCAACGACCGCACCTCCCGATCCTGCTCACTTTTTTCAGCCCCAGTGGATACGAGGCGCGCAAGTCCCTCGCCTCCGCTCGGGATGACGGCTTTGTAACGCACGTGGAGTACCTGCCACCCGATGGAAGGACGAACGCCAGGCGCATGCTGCGACTGGTGAAGCCTCGCGCGGCCATCTTCGTGAAGTACGAGTTCTGGTACCACCACTTGGTAACGTTGGCAAATGCCGGCGTGCCCACCTTCCTGGTCTCGGCGATCTTCCGGCCGAAGCAGACCTTCTTTCGCTGGTTCGGTGCCACGCACCGTGCGATGCTGCGATGTTTCCAGCAACTCTTCGTGCAGGATGAGGCCTCACGTGCCCTGCTCGCCTCCATCGATGTGATGAACGTGACCGTGAGCGGCGACACGCGTTTCGATCGGGTGGCCGCCATTGCGCAGGCGAACGAGGACCTACCGATCGCCGCGGGCTTCAAGGCGGATGGAACCCTCCTGGTCGGTGGCAGCACCTGGCCCAAGGACGAAGCGCTCCTGCTCGAAGCCTTCGGCCTGTTAAAGAGCGCGCCCAAGTGCATGATCGTGCCGCACGAACTGACCGAGGACCATCTTCTCGCCATCGAGGCGACGTACCCAAAACCACTCGCACGCTGGAGCGAGTTGGAAGGCGCCACACAGGAGAACATCGGCGCCGTTCTCGGTACTGAGTCCCGCGCCACCTTGCTCGTGGACCGCATGGGCCTGCTCGCGCGCTTGTATAAGTATGGCAGCATCGCCTACATCGGCGGGGGCTTCGGCGATGGTATCCACAGCCTGCTCGAAGCCGCGGCTTGGGGTGTGCCCGTGATCTTCGGACCTAACCACCACAAGTTCGCCGAGGCACGTGGACTGATCGCGGCTGGTGGTGGCTATGCGATCAGCGATGCGCGCGAACTGAAGACGGTGTTGGAGGAACTGCTCACTGATGCCAGCGCACTGGAAGCCGCTTCGACCGCTGCGCGCACGTATGTCGAAGAGCGGACCGGGGCCACCGCGAAAGTGGTCGCGGTGGTGATGCAGGCGCTCTGATCCGAGGTAACTTCGGTCCTCAACCCACCCATCATGTTCGCCCATCGATCCCTTGCACTGTTGTTCCTCGCGTCGTTGTTCACGAACGCGTTCGCTACGCACGTGGTCGCGGGCGAGATCCGGTACAGCCACCTCAGCATAACGACCTACACCGTTGAAGTGTTGATCTGGAGCGATCTCAACAGCCCGGCCGACCGACCTGATATCCTGGTGGACTTCGGGGATGGTGTCCTTGATACCATACCGCGTACATCGATGATCGACGACCCGATCGGTGTTCCCTGTTACCCCCTCCGTCGCAATTCATACTCCACCACGCACACGTACCCGGGGTTCGGCACGTACATCATTCGTCATACCGACGCGAATCGTAATGGGGGGATCATCAATGTGCCCAACTCCGACGAGCAGGCGTTCAGTGTGAGTGCGATGCTCATCATCAGCCCGTCGATGGCGGGCAACAATTCCGTCCAGTTCACCACGCCAGCCCCAACGAACGAATGGAATTGGAGCACACTGATCCACGACCTACAAGCGACCGATGCCGATGGCGACAGCCTGACCTTTCAATTGGTCACGCCGGAGGGCCTCAATGGGCTACCCATCGACGGCTATCAATCCTTGGAGAACTATACCCCCGTGGATGGCTATGTCTGGTGCAACCCAACGAACGGCGCTTTGTTCTGGGATCATCCGACCCTACTGGGCGAGTATGCTGTGGCCATTCGTTGCGAAGAATGGCGCGGTAGCGAACTTATTGGACAGGCCACACGCGACATGATCATCTGCGTCGCGGATCTACCGACATCCGTGCCGACCGGATATGCCGCTGCTGAAGACATGCGCGTGGTTCAGGCGACCGATCACTGGATATTCGAGAATGACACGCCGGACATTCTGCGCGGCGAATTGATCGATGCCCGGGGCTCGATCCTGCGAACGTTCAACCTCGCAAGCGGTCGGACCATCGTTCCGTCGATCGACCTGATGGAAAGACTGACATTGCTGCGCGCCACCACCGCCGAAGGCCACCAGCGGACCTTCAAACTGTTGCTCCCGTAAGCGCTGGTCCTACTTCTTCGTCTCGTAGCTGAGTTCGATCTTCACCGGGAGGAAGTGACCGCTGAGGAGATTGTCCGTGCCCAATGCGATGTACTCGTTGGCTCCGAAGCGCACCAGTTCCGAGCCTGCGATGAAGTCGCTCCCGGATTCACCCCTCAACACGGGCTTCGCCTTGAAGGCGCCCTTCTCATCGAAGCTCACATAGGCGGAGAAAGGCTTCTGGGTCTGCTTTGTCGTGATGGGTGCGCCAGACTTGCGGTTTTCGGTCATCTCCTCCGTGTCCAGCAGGAAGAGGAACAGCTTGTTGTCGAAATCCACACTGAACACGCGACCCAGCAAGGGGCTGTCCGATGAACTCCACCGCCGGAAGAAGGTCGACCACTGTTCGTGACCGTCTTTGTCGAAGGATCGGGCCTGTACCGGGCCGAAGTGGAACTCCTGCGAAACGCGGCCTGTCTCCGAGTCGCGGCGCTCATTGATCACGCTCACCTCATTGACGATGAAGAAGCCCCCGTCCGTGCGGGGGAGCATGGCGATGACATCGTCGTTCACCGCGGTGCGCTTCATCTTCTTCCCTTCCTCCCCACCTCCCTTGCCCTCCTTTTCGTCGTCCAGCTCGCCGGCATCACCCTCGAAGGTGAATGAACTCTCCCCGGAGAAAGGCATGAGCATCGGTTCGCCCAGCGCGGTGGAGGTCGAGTCGAACACCGCGAGGAAATTCCCTTCGGCGGTGATCGTACCGGCCTCTGATGAGGCATAGATGCCTGCGCAAGCCACATGATCATTCGGCAATGTGCGCAGCATGGCCCCAACGACGATACTCGATCCCAGAGGAATGGGCACCTGGCTGATGTCGCCATCGGAGAGCCGGTGCAGGACGACCTCCATGTTCGACTTGCCTTCATCTTGATCGCCCAGGTCGTTCTTCATCAGCACAAAGGCATTGCCCAGGTTGTCCACTTCGGCATCCACCACCTCCGATAGGCGGATACCTTCCGCCACGCGCAGGATGTTGTTCCAGAGGACGTGCATGTTGGCATCCACCACGGTGAGCAGGTAGAAGGCACCTTCCTCCTCGGGGTTGCGGATCTCGGGGCTGTACACGAGCATTTTCGTGGAATCCTTCGAAACAGCCGTCTGGAAGGGTTGACGGATCGAAACGCCCTTCTGCGCAGCGACGGGTCGGTAGGCCTTTATCTCCATCGGGAATTCAGAGAACCGTTCGAAAGCAGGCGCGAGCTTGGTCAGGTTCGGGTCCAACGGTTGGTAATACAGCCTCACCGCCTCCTCACCGCCCCGGGCGATAAGCATCGGACGCCCCGCGAAGTACACGAGGTTCTCGATGAACAATTTCTCATGGCCGGAGCGCTCCAGCACGGGCTCCATGGACCGGATGCGCATGAGCTTGTCGCGGTCGTACACCTCGACCGATGTCTTGAACGTACCGAACGCATGCACGTCGAAGTCGCCGCTGCGCAGCATCATGATCGAGTTCTGATCGGACCGGATAATGCTGTATGGCCGCAGCTTCGCTTCCATCGCCTTCTCTGGGCTCATGCGCACTTTCACGCGCACTTTCTCCGCGACAGGCTGTGCTGAAATGGAACCGAAGGATAGCGCGACGATCGCGAACGAAAGCAGGGAGCGTAACGGAGAAGGACGCATGGAGGAACGGATGTGGGGGTGAAAATAGCGGATGGGCGTCTTGGGTGAGGCGCTCATCGGCGCGGGATCAGCGCAGCTTCGGGTTCTCCTTGTGCCGATCGGCATCGCGCCGGGTGCGCCGATCGAACTTGTCATCGAAGGCCTTTTGCAGATCGGTACCCGTCTGGTTGGCCAGGCACAGCACCACGAAGAGCACATCGGCCAGCTCTTCCCCAAGGTCCTTCGCCCTGTCGCTTTCCTTCTCGCTCTGCTGGCCGTGACGTCGCGCCATGATGCGGGCCACCTCCCCCACTTCCTCGCTGAGCAGCGCCATGTTCGTGAGTGGGTCGAAGTACCGCACACCGGTGGTGGTGATCCACCGATCCACCTCTGCGGCCAATTGTGTCAACGGAGGTTCGGATGTCCAGGTCTTCATCGGCATGGGTTCTATCTGATCGCAAAGGTGGTTCGTTGGAGAAGGTGATGCGCATCACACCGGGACTCCATGCCCGATTCATCATTCAATCTTCCGGTTCTGTCCAGTTCATGCACAGATCCTGACGATGGTCAGCACCGATCACCGGACGATAGAGCAACCTTGTGGTGCGATGAGGTGCAAAGGCTGCGTTGGGAGGTGGGTAGCTGTCTTGCTATGCCTAGGGATCGGGTCGTTCACGCAGGCCCAATCCGTTCACGTCGAAGAGATACAGGCCGTCATTTCCGGCCCACTTACCGGTCATTCAGCATTGGCGGTGGCCGAGCACCTTTCAGCGCGCCCGGGCGTGATCATGTGCAGGGTTGATCCTGTGTCGCGCAACCTGCTGATGCGCGTTTCGGAGCAGTGCACCATCACGGCGCTCACCATCGACACGTTCATGGCCCCCTATGGCCTTCGTGTTCATTGTTACACGCGCGCAGCGATCGCCGCCGAACCCTTCAGGCTTCTGGACCCGCAACAGTGCGATGTGCCAGGCACGCACAAATGATGCGACCTCTCCGGTCCATAACGGCAATTGTCGCCATCGCGCTTTCGATCATCGGTAACGATGTCGTCGCACAATGCACCGACTATACCATCACCGTAGGTGGTGGTTCGGCCCAGGGACAGATCCATTGGGAACTCCAGGACGGCTTCGGTAACATCGTTGCCAGCGGTGATGCACCGGAGGATACGGGCGAATGCCTGCCCGACGGATGCTATACCATGGTGATGTACGATGATGGCGGGAACGGATGGCAGGGTGGCACCTATACCATCACTTACGAGAACACGACCACGGTGCTGGCAACCGGGACGTTGAGCGCAGGGGGCTACGGCACCGAACTCGTTGATCTCAATGGCGGTTGTGGCACAGGTGGCTGTGCGGACAAGACGATCGCTGTTACCGCTGGTGCCGATCCGTTGAACGTCTATTGGGAGATCGTGGACCAGTTCGGGTTCATTGTGGCTAGTGGCAGCGCGCCGGAGAACTCGACCTATTGCCTGCCCGATGGCTGCTACACCATGTACCTCTACGACTTCCTTGGAGATGGCTGGAACGGTGCGGAGTACACGATCACCGACGTCGCGACCGGCAATGTGGAAGGCACCGGAACACTCTTGAACGGAGGGTTCGCTTCGGCCCAGTTGATCCTTGGCGCCGGTTGCGGGGCTTGCGAACTGTTCACGTTCGACGTGACCGCTGGAAGTGCACCATCGGATATCAGTTGGGACCTGTATGATGCGAACTTCAACTTCGTCGCCACGGGGACCGCACCCATGTCGCAAGACCTCTGCGTGCCTGCGGGCTGCTACACGTTGTACATGTACGATGCCATGAACGATGGCTGGAACGGTGCACAGTTCGCCTTCACCCAGCAGAGCAGCGGCCTTGTCGTGTCCAGCGGCACGCTGATCAGTGGCGGTTTCGGAACAGCCCAGGTCTCCATCGGAGGCGGCTGCGGTATCGGCACGTGCACCGATCACACCTTGGTGATCACTTCCGGCTCCGCGCCTGCGGACATCTCCTGGAATTTCACCAGCATGGGTGTGAACTACGCATCGGGCTGGGCACCGTCAACGATGAGCGTGTGCGTGGATACAGGGTGCTACGTGATGCAGATGTATGACGCCGCAGGCAACGGATGGAACGGGGCGACATGGACGTTGCTCGATCAATTCGGCGCGGTCGTACAATCCGGCACGTTGAGTTCGGGTGCTTCCGGCGCCACTGCGGTACCCGTGGGCACCACCGGTCCTTGCACCGTTCCAATAGTAGTCACCGCGAGCGATTGCCCGCAAGCCGTGAACGTTTGTACCAACCTCAACTTCACCATCGACCCCAATGGCTGGGGCGCTATCTGGGAGATCCCCGCGCTGGGCTCGACGAGCAATCCTGAGTTCTATTGGGGTGACGGCACGAACAGTCCTTGGGGCACCGATCACTATGGGTGCTTGATGGGCCAGGAGATCAACACCACATGGATGATCGTGAACATAGCGGTGGGTGGTTCATTGGAATTCACCCTTGGTGCGAACGGGTCGCAAGCCGGGTTCTACGATTGGACCATGTTCCCTTATGGGACGGCTACGTGTTCATCCATTCTCGCCAACACCATCTCTCCGATCCGTTGCAACTGGAACTATGCTTCGAGCGGAGGCACCGGTTTGGTGAGTACCGTCCCGCCGGGAGGTTTCCCTGAGAATTTCGAACCACCACTGAACGTCCTCGCTGGCGAGCGCTACCTGATCTGTTTCAGCAACTGGAGCTCGGTGACCACGGTGGTACCGCTCCTCTTCGGGGGAACTGCGGTGGTGAGCTGCTCGTCGGTGCTGCCGCTTGAGCTCCTGTCGTTCGAAGCGCTCGCGAACGGGGCCATCGTTGATCTGAACTGGACCACGGCAAGCGAGACGAACTCATCACGGTTCGAGATCGAAAGGTCCAGTGACCTGAATGCTTGGGAATGGATCGGAACGATCCAAGCGACCGGCCATTCGGATGTGATGGTCGACTATGACTTCAAGGACGACCGGCCCGTGGTGGATAAACCATACTACCGTTTGCGCATGCTGGACCTTGACGGCACCTCAACTTTCTCGCCTGTTCGTTCCGTTCGCTTTTCCGCGGATGCGCCACTGTGTTATCCGAACCCGAGCGATGGTGACTTCGTCATCAGGCAACTGACAGAGGGCGCGAACGTTCGTGTGAGCGATGCGCTGGGTCATGAGATCGCCGCTTCGATGGCATTTTCAGGTACGAACGCGGCACGTATCAAGTTGCTCACCGCTGATGATGGTGTCTATACCGTTCGCATCGAACAAGAAGGCTTGGTGATCACCGAGCGCATACTCGTGGCACGGCGCTGATCACTCCTTCAATCTGCTGTCGATCACGATCGTCACCGGACCATCGTTGATCAATCGCACCTGCATGTCGGCACCGAACTCTCCTGTCCTGACCGGTCGGCCAAGCAGTTCACCGAGACGCTGCTTCGCGCGCAGGTAGAGCGGCGTTGCTTCTTCGGGACGCGCGGCGCGGATGTAACTGGGGCGGTTCCCCTTCGCGGTGCCGGCATGCAACGTGAACTGGCTCACCAACAGGAGTTCGCCGTGCATCTGTGTGATGTCCAGATTCATCACACCATCAGCATCGGGAAAGATGCGCAGACGCACGAGCTTCCCGCAAAGCCATTCAAGGTCCGCCTCTGTATCACCGACCTCTATGCCGAGCAACACCAACTGCCCCGCACCGATCCGCGCATGCTCTGCACCTGCGATGTGCACGGTCGCTTCCGACACCCGCTGCACCACCGCGCGCATGCTCAGTACCGGTTGCTATTGAACCACTGCTGCATCCGATCATGCTTCTCAACATCGGTACCCTTGCCTTGCACCGCGTCGCGGTAGGTGCCGTACATCGGATTGGGCAACAGGATGAAATACTGGCGCAAGGTGTCCGCCATGCTGTCGACGAGGTCCTTGCCATTGTTCACCGAACGGTCCTTGAAGCGCTCATCGAAGTCGCGGAGTTGATCGCCAATGAGCAGTACCACATGGTGGTCAGCGGCCACGCGTGCACGGCGTGCGGTCTTGTCGCTGGTGCCTTCGCTCAGCAGCAGGTGCTTTTCATCGGCGTCCGGAAAGCCAAGGCTATCGAGGTTCCTCAAGGTACCGGCCTTCTCGCGCGCATCGCGATTGCTGAGGTAGAAGACCTGGCAACCGAGCGCCTTCGCCTCCTTCAGGAACCGCACCGCGCCGGGGATGGCCGCTGCACGCGCTTTGTTCGTCCATTCCAACCACGTGGCCTGATCGAACGTGTGGCCCTGCCCAGCCGCGGTAACCTGATAGGGGCTGTTGTCCAACACCGTTTCGTCGATGTCCACGATCACCGCTGGTGGCCGCTTGTCCGTTACACGCAGGTTCTCGGCCAGGCGCAAGCGGGCCAGCTCATAGCCTTGTTGCTGTATCCGGTATGCTTCCGCTGAAGCGTTCTGCCAGAGCACCGCGTCCATGCCCTCTCTGGCGATCAAAGCAGCGTAGTCCACGCTAACGGGGGGGGGCGGTGGCGGTGTACTGACCACGGTCTTGGATGGCGTGCAGGCGATCACCGCTGCTGCGAGCAGGAAGATGAGGGTGTGTTTCATGATCCGATCAATGGTCAATCCATGCGGTACGGGGTCTCCTCGTCGATGCCGTTCACCATGTCAATGTAGCTGCGGTAACGGCTTTCCGCGATCACACCGTTCTCCACCGCCGCAAGGATCGCACACCCGGGCTCCTCCTTGTGCAGACAGTTGTTGAACCGGCATCCCCCCTTGAGTTTGAACATCTCAGGGAACTGGTCGCCGATGTCCTCGGGCCTCATATCCACCAGACCGAACCCCTTGATCCCAGGTGTGTCGATGATGAAGGTGGGAGCCATGGGCCGCGAGCCACGAGTCGCGAGCTGATCAACGCTCGTGGCTAGTGGCTCAGGGCTCGGGGCCAGGTGCAATTCATACATCTCCGCGTTGGTGGTGGTATGCACGCCCTTGCCGCTGGACTCGCTCACCTCCAACGTGAACAGGTCCAACTCCGGGTCGACCGCATTGATCAATGTGCTCTTGCCCACACCGCTGTGTCCAGCGAGGAGCGTGACCTTCCCTGCGAGCAACGCCTTCACCTCCTTCACACCCTTACCCTTGAGCGCCGAGGTCATGACCACGCTATAGCCCGCCTCCTGGTAGATGTCCACGAGCTGGAACAACCGCTCCTGTTCGTCGGCGTCGAGATCGTCGATCTTGTTCACCACCACCACCGCCGGCACCTGGTAGGCTTCAGCGGTGACGAGCATACGGTCGATGAAACCGAACGATGTGCGTGGCCGGGCCACCGTGACCATGATCAACGCTTGATCCAGGTTCGCCGCGATCACATGCTTGTGGTGCGAGAGGTTCACGCTACGCCGCACGATGTAGTTCTTCCGATCGTGCAGTTCGATGATGGCACCCACATCGTCCGCGCTGGCTTGCGCGATGAAGTCCACATGATCCCCGACGGCCAGTGGATTGGTGCTGCCCCAATTCTTGATGCGGAGGTTCCCCTTGGCCACGCAGGCATGCAACGTGCCATCCTCGCCCCGTACGAGGTAGCGGCTGCCGGTGCTGCGCATTACGGTACCGATGGGCATCCTGTTCATACCGCCGCTGAAAGTGGCGATGCCGCAAATGTCGGTACCCCACCGTCGAAGTACTTTCGCCCCCATGTCGATCTCCGTCCGCCACATCTCCAAACGCTATGGTGCCCAGCAGGCGCTGGACGAGGTCTCCTTCGAGATCGGCAGTGGAGAGGTGGTCGGCTTCCTTGGGCCCAACGGCGCAGGGAAGAGCACGATGATGCGCATCCTCACCTGCTTCCTTCCACCGACCAGCGGCGAAGCGAGCGTCTGCGGGTTCGACACACGCACCGCCAGCATGGAGGTGCGGCGGAACGTCGGTTACCTGCCTGAGAACAATCCGCTCTACCTGGACCTGTACGTGCGGGAGTACCTCGGTTTCGTCGCCGGCATCCATGGCCTGAAGAACAAGGACGCACGTGTGAAGGAGATGATCGGAACCGTCGGCCTGGAACTGGAACAGCACAAGCGTATCGGCGCCCTGAGCAAGGGCTACCGCCAGCGCGTGGGCCTCGCACAAGCGATGATCCACGATCCCAAGGTGTTGATCCTGGACGAGCCCACCAGTGGGCTCGACCCGAACCAGCTGGTGGAGATCCGCGCCTTGATCAGGCGGATCGGCGAGGAGAAGACCGTGATGCTGAGCACCCACATCATGCAGGAGGTGGAAGCGATCTGCGACCGCATCATCATCATCGACCGCGGCAAGGTGGTGGCGGACGATACGGCGAGCGCGTTGCGCGGCACTCAGCAGAAGCACGATATGCTCGAAGTGGAGTTCGACCGCGACGTGCAGGCGAACGCCCTGCTCAACATCGCCGGTGTGCTACATGCCAAGCGCATCGAAGGGCATACCTGGTCCCTGGCGCATGATGCTGCACAGGATATCCGACCGGCTGTGTTCCAATTCGCGGTGGACAATGGCTTGCAGGTGCTTGGCCTGCGCAAGAGCGAGCGTCCGCTCGAGGAAGTGTTCAAGGAACTCACGCGCCGTTGAACGTTCGATCGCTTTTCCCGTAAACCGTTTCCTTTGCAACCCTTGTCCGCCACTTGGTGGACTCGAACAACCCAGCATCCATGCCCTACCTCTTCACGTCAGAAAGCGTCAGCGAAGGCCACCCCGACAAGGTCGCCGACCAGATCAGTGATGCCCTCATCGACAACTTCCTCGCGTTCGACCCGACCAGCAAGGTCGCCTGCGAAACACTCGTAACCACCGGGCAGGTGGTGCTCGCTGGCGAGGTGAAGAGCAAGGCCTACCTCGACGTGCAGGAGATCGCCCGCGAAGTGATCCGCAAGATCGGCTACACCAAGAGCGAATACATGTTCGAGGCGAACAGCTGCGGCATCTTCAGCGCCATCCACGAGCAGAGCCCCGACATCAACCAGGGTGTTGAGCGCAAGAACCCCGAAGAGCAGGGCGCCGGTGACCAGGGCATGATGTTCGGCTACGCCTGCCGCGACACGGACAACTACATGCCCCTGCCGCTGGAGTTGAGCCATATGCTGCTGCGCGAACTCGCCGCCATCCGTCGCGAGAAGAACAGCAAGATGCCCTACCTGCGCCCCGATGCGAAGAGCCAGGTGACCATCGAGTACGCCGACAACGGCAAACCGATGCGCATCGACGCCATCGTGGTGAGTACCCAGCACGATGAGTTCGTGCTGCCCAAGGACAAGAGCGTGAACGCGGCCATCGCAGCGGAGAAAGCGATGCAGGACAGGATCCACAAAGACGTAGTGGAGGTCCTGATCCCCCGCATCAAGAAGCAACTGCCCAAGCGCGTGCAGGCCCTGTTCGGGAAGGACATCGTGCACCACGTCAACCCCACCGGCAAGTTCGTGATCGGCGGCCCACACGGTGATACCGGCCTTACCGGACGCAAGATCATCGTGGATACTTATGGCGGTAAAGGCGCACACGGTGGTGGTGCCTTCAGCGGAAAAGACCCGAGCAAGGTGGACCGCAGCGCGGCCTATGCTGCCCGCCACGTGGCCAAGCACCTGGTCGCCGCAGGCGTGTGCGACGAAGTGCTTGTGCAGGTGGCCTATGCCATCGGTGTGGCGCAACCCGTAGGCTTCTATGTGAACACCTACGGCACGAGCAAGGTGAAGATGAGCGACGGCGTCATCGCCAAGATCATCAGCGAGCTGCCCGAGTTCGACATGCGCCCCTACTTCATCGAGAAGCGCTTCAAGTTGCGCACCCCGATCTACAGCGAGACCGCCAGCTACGGCCACATGGGTCGCGAAAGCAAGGTGGTTGAGAAGGTGTTCAAGAGCGCCGGCAAGGAGAAGAAGGTGAAAGTGAAGCTCTTCCCCTGGGAGGAATTGAACGCTTTGGCCGTGGTCAAGAAGGCCTTCAAGGTCTAAGGATACCCACCAAGCGAGCGACCCCTCCGGGAAGGTTCCCGCCGGGGTCGTTCGCGCATTCGGCCCGATCGTTTGTCCGTTAGGGCCGATCCGTTACATTTGCAGCCCATTTCCTGGATAGACCCATGTACGCCATCGTCGACATCGCCGGCCAGCAATACAAAGTGAAGCAGGCCCAGAAGCTGAAAGTGCACCGCCTCGAGGCCGAGGAGGGCAAGCACGTTGAACTGGCCAAGGTGCTGCTCGTGAGCGATGGCAAGACCATCACCGTGGGCACCCCGCTGGTGGAGGGCTTCCGCATCGCGGCCAAGGTGTTGAACCACGGCAAGGGCGACAAGGTGCTGGTGTTCAAGAAGAAGCGCCGCAAGGGCTACCAGAAACTGAACGGCCATCGCCAATACCTCACGGAGCTTTGGATCGAGGCGATCCTGGGCAAGGGCGAGAAGTTCGACGCCAGCAAGAGCAGTGCTCCACGCGCCGTGGCCAAGGCCGAACCAGCCGCCAAGGTGAAGAAGACCGCAGCCCCCAAGGCCGCAGCCGAGAAGAAGGCCCCCGCCAAGAAAGCCGCGCCGAAAAAGGCAGCAGCGACGAAAGCCGCTCCAGCCAAGAAAGCCGCACCCAAGAAGAAATAGTAAGTCGCAAAGGTCGATGCATGCATCGCCCCAACAATCCCAGAAGCCATGGCACACAAGAAAGGTGAAGGCAGTACCCAGAACGGTCGCGAATCGCACAGCAAGCGCCTTGGCGTGAAACTCTTCGGTGGCCAGGTCGCCATCGCCGGCAACATCATCGTCCGCCAGCGCGGCACCAGGCACCACCCCGGCAAGAACGTGGGTATCGGTGTGGACCACACCCTCTACGCCACCGCCGACGGCATCGTCACCTTCCAAGTGAAGCGCGGCGAGCGCAGCGTGGTGAGCGTGCTCCCTGCTGAGTCGAAGAACTGAGTA
>JBDTNF010000218.1:0-6917 GCA_039933875.1 Flavobacteriales bacterium
GGTGGAATACCTTCCGTACCTCGGCACCGCGCGTTATAGCCCGACCGGCCTGCAGCAGGAACTCTTCAAGCTGGGGCTCTCGATCGATGTCTTCACCAGTGAGGACCGCTGCTATGTGACCTTGAGCGGGTTGGAGAAGAACCTGGAGAAAGGGGTCGATCTGTTGGAACACCTGCTGGCCGATGCCCAGCCCAACGAGGAAGCCCTCCATGGCTTGGTGGCCGATATCGGCAAGGCGCGTCAGGACGATCTGAAGGACAAGGGCGCCATCACCAACGGGCTGGTGAACTATGCCAAGTTCGGTCCGAAGTCGGCGTTCAACGATGTGTTACCCGCCGCCGGGTCCACGGACTCACCGGGTACAAGCACAAGGTGTTCTACTACGGCCGCAAGTCGGCCGATGACGTAGCTGCGTTGCTGAAAGAGCGCCACAAGACCCCGGCCCAACTCAAGGACTATCCGGCCGCACGCGTCTATCCCGAATTGGCGACCACCGAGAACGGCGTCTACTTCGCCGAGCACGACATGGTGCAGACCGAGATGGTGCTGGTGAGCAAGGCCGGCCCGTTCGATGTGGAGAAGATGCCGTACGCCTCGCTCTTCAACGAGTACTTCGGCAGTGGCCTCAGCAGCATCGTGTTCCAGGAGATCCGTGAGGCGAAGGCACTTGCCTATGGTGCCAGTGCCAGCTACACCACTCCGGCGAAGAAGGAGGATGCCCACTACGTGCGCGCCTTCATAGGCACCCAGGCCGACAAACTCAATGACGCCGTGGCCGCCATGCTGAAGCTGATGAACGACATGCCCATGGCCCCCGATCAGTTCGAAGGCGCCAAGACCAGCGCGCTGAAGGTGATCGCCAGCACACGCATCACCAAGGAGAACATCTACTGGAGTTGGGACGCCGCCCAGCGTCGCGGCCTGGACTACGACGTGCGCCGGACCTCGTACGAGCGCATCCCCGCGATCACACTGGCCGATATGAAGACCTTCTTCGACCGCGAGATCAAGGGTAGGCCCTATCGCTATTGCGTCATCGGCAAGGAAGCCGCCATGGACCTGAAGGTGCTGGAGAAGTTGGGCCCTGTGACACGCTTGAGCACGGAGCAACTGTTCGGCTACCCGCAGGAGTAGGGTGGTGGTAGCGGGTACGAGAAGCAGACCTTCGCAGCATGGCACGTGAGATAACCGCCGAGATCCTGAGCATCGGTGATGAGTTGCTCATCGGCCAGACCATGAACACCAACGCGGGTTGGATGGGCGAGCAGTTAGGGCTGATCGGCATACGCCCCAAACGCGTGCTCACCATCGGCGACGACAGGAAGGAGATCATCGAGGCGCTGTCCAATGCTTCGGGGGATATCGTGCTGATCACCGGCGGGCTCGGACCGACCAAGGATGATATCACCAAGCATACCCTGTGCGAGTTCTTCGATACCAAACTCGTCCGCCATCCCGAGATCGAGGCGCTGATCGAGGAGATGTTCGTGAAGATGGGCCGCGACCCCAAGAACCTGTTGGAGGTGAACCGGGCACAGGCCGACCTTCCCGAGGGATGTACCGTGGTGCCCAATGACCGGGGAACGGCCAGCGGGATGTGGTTCGAGCGCGACGGTCGTGTGTTCGTGAGCATGCCCGGTGTGCCCTACGAAATGAGGGCCATGATGCTGGACCACCTGCTCCCCAAGCTCATCGCACGCTTCGCGCCTCCCGCCATTGTTCACCGGACCCTGTTGACCACCGGCCTGGGAGAGAGCGACCTGGCCGCGCGCATCGCCGCCTGGGAGGACAGCCTGGCCGCCGAGAGCATCAAACTGGCCTACCTGCCAAGCCCGGGTCTGGTGAAGCTTCGGCTGAGTTCCTATGCGAACAACGACCCGGCAGGTGCCCGGGCGCGGGTCGACCGGAAGGCCGATGAACTCTATGGCCTGATCCCCGAATTGATCTTCGGCGAGGGGGAGGACCGCCTGGAGCGGGTGGTTGGAAGGATGCTCAAGGATGCCGGGCAGACCTTGTCGTTGGCCGAAAGCTGCACAGGCGGATACGTCAGCCATCTGGTCACCTCGATCCCTGGAAGCTCGACCTATTTCATTGGTGGTGTGGTGAGCTACGCCAATGCCGTGAAAATGGAGGAGCTCGGTATCCCCAGCGACATGCTTGAACTGAACGGGGCGGTGAGCCAGCCTGTGGTCGAGAAAATGGCCACCGGGGTCAGGCAAGCCCTACGCACGGACTGGAGCATCGCCATCAGCGGCGTTGCGGGCCCTGATGGGGGGACAGCGGATAAGCCTGTGGGAACGGTCTGGATAGCCGTGGCCGGCAACGAGGGGCTGCGTTCAGTGAAACGTCACTTCCCGGGTACGCGCGACCTGGTGATCAAACGCAGCGCCGCGACCGCCTTGAACCTCTTGCGGCAGTGTCTGCTCGGCCGGCGAATGAACTGACCGAAGCTCAGGCTTTGCGGGCCACGAAGCAGTAGCCCAAGGCGTAGCTTTCCCGGGTCCGTTCCCGGTTCCGCTTCAGCCATCCCGTCATGTTGGCGAGCTTCATCAGTATCATGAACAGGCGATTGCTAAATCCGCTGTGCATGAATTTGTTAAGCGTGTCCATAAGGACATCGGACCTCCCGCCGTAAGACTCCATGTGGATCACCTCCAAGCCGACCGAACTGGATATATCCTCCAAGGCGAAACGGGTCGGGTGGTAATACTCATGGGGATACTCGGCCATCCAGTAAATGAAGGGGGTGGTGATCACCAAGCGGCCTCCCGGTTTGAGGACCCGGGTCAGTTCCTTGATCAATTCCCAAGGCCGCTTGATATGGGCGATGACATCCGAACACAAGACCGAGTCGAACGAGTTATCCGGGAACGGGAGGGGACCGTTGATGTCGACCACCTGGTCGAGCAGGTTCAGGACATCCGGGTTCTGGCTCCAATCGATGCACGTGCTGGCGGTCGTTCGGGGAGCGTACAGCATGTGGTAGGGCACAGGGCCGCAGCCACAATCGAGCACATGCCCGGTAATGTGTTCCTGGATCAAGGGGACATACACGGCCGTCTGGAGGTCCGCTATGTAGTAGGAGCCCCCGAAGATGGCCGCCCGGTTGGCCGTGAACCGCCCGGTGCGCTGGTCATGCGCCAGGCGCGAGGGTTTCCAAAGTTCCGGGTTGCGCATCGAGCGGCTTGAACGCCAATGAACGGAAGTTGTTCAGGGCAACAGGGCGACAAGTATAGGTATGCGCCCGGCGCGCCCCGCTGGCAGGCTCGTTCTGCCCGTGGAAAGGTGAGTGTTGTTGGTCGATCGGCATTCCAAAAGAGATTTTCTCTACATTTGCGGCCCTGTAATCCGTTTCGCCATGTCCAAGGTTTGTGAGATCACCGGCAAGCACGTCATCACCGGTAACAAGGTGTCGCACTCGAACATCAAGACCAAGCGCACCTTCGCGCCCAACCTGCAGAACCGTCGTTTCTTCCTCGTCGAGGAGAACCGCTGGATCAACCTGCGGGTGAGCACCAACGGGATGCGTACCATCAGCAAGATCGGCCTGGCCGAAGCCTTGAAAAAGGCCAAGGCGAAAGGGTTCTACAAGGCCTGAACACCGTTCACAACTAGCACGCACCACAAATGGCCAAAAAGGGCAACCGCGTCCAGGTGATCCTGGAATGCACCGAGCACAAGACCTCGGGGCAGCCGGGTACTTCGCGTTACATCACCACCAAGAACCGCAAGAACACCACCGAGCGCATGGAGTTGAAGAAGTACAACCCCATCCTGCGCCGGATGACCGTTCACAAAGAGATCAAGTAAGCCATGGCAAAGAAAACCGTTGCTACCCTGAAGAAGGCCGACGCGAAGACCTTCACCAAAGTGATCCGGATGATCAAGAAAGAATCCTCCGGTGGCTACCAGTTCGTTGAGCAGATCGTCCCCAGCGACGAGGCGGACAAACTCATCGCCAGCACCAAGTAAGGTCGTTGGTACACGCATCGCGAAAAGGCCTTCCCGAACCATCGGGAGGGCCTTTTCGAGCATAAGGACCTGAGATGGCATTGTTCGGACTGTTCGGGAAGAAGAAGGAAGCCGCCCAGGAGGTGGCCGAAAAGCAGGCGTTGGACCATGGCCTGGAGCGTTCACGTTCCGGCCTGTTCGGTAAGCTGACCCGTGCCATCGCAGGCAAGAGCGCGGTGGACGATGATGTGCTGGACGGTTTGGAAGAGGCGCTGGTGAGCAGTGATGTGGGTGTGGAGACCACCCTGAAGATCATCGGGAAGGTGCAGGCGCGGGTGGCACGGGACAAATACCTGGGTACCGCAGAGCTGAACGCCTTGTTGTGCGATGAGATCGCCGCCCTGATGAAGGACCCCGAGCCTGTGGACCCTGCCGTGCGGCCCTATGTGATCATGGTAGTCGGTGTGAACGGCGTGGGCAAAACAACCACCATCGGCAAGCTGGCGCATGCCTTCAAAAAGGAGGGCAGGAGCGTGGTGCTTGGCGCCGCTGACACCTTCCGTGCCGCGGCTGTGGACCAATTGCGGATCTGGAGCGAGCGGGTCGGTGTGCCCCTTGTGCAACAGGGCATGGGCGCGGATCCCGCTGCGGTGGCCTACGATACCGTGGAGAGCGCGAAGGCGAGGGGTGCCGATGTCGTCATTATCGACACCGCCGGGCGCCTGCACAACAAGGTGAACCTGATGAACGAACTCACCAAGGTGCGCAACGTGATGCGCAAGGTGATCCCCGAGGCGCCCCACGAGGTGCTGCTGGTCTTGGATGCGAGCACCGGCCAGAACGCCATTGAACAGGCGCGCCAGTTCACCAAGGCCACCGATGTCACCGCCATCGCCCTCACCAAGTTGGATGGCACTGCCAAAGGCGGTGTCGCCATCGGCATCAGCGACCAGTTCCAGATCCCGATCAAGTACCTGGGTATCGGCGAGGGCATCGACCACCTCCAGGTGTTCGATAAGCAGGCTTTCGTGCAGGCACTGTTCAAGGGCTGACCAAGCCGGGTATGCGCTGTGCGGCCGCTTCGGCCGGAAATCCTATTTTCGAACCTCACCCCAACCACCCCGACCATGGAACAACCCAGCATACCTCCACCACAAACCGGTGAGGACAAAACCGTTGCGATCGTCGCCTACATCACCCTCATCGGCTTCATCATCGCCATCATCCTCCATGGGCAGAAGAAGACCGCGCTCGGTGCCTACCACCTGCGCCAGGCCCTGGGCCTGATCTGCGCGTGGTTCGCGCTCTGGATCTGCACCATGATCCTGGCCGTGGTCACGTTCGGCATCGGCGTCATCCTGATGCCGCTCATGGGGATCCTTTTCCTGATCGCGATCATCATGGGGGTTGTCGCGGCCGCCAATGGTGAGATGAAACCGAGCTTCCTCTTTGGCAAGCAATACGAGAACTGGTTCAAGAACATGTTCAACTGAGTATACCGGCTTTTGTGCGAAGCGTCCGCCGTTCGGCGGGCGCTTCGTCGTTCCAGGACCTCCCACTGCGGGATCGGGTCTACTTTTGCGCCCCCGCGCCAAGGGGACACCGCCTCGATGAAAGCCAAAACCCTCAAAGCCACCAAGGTGAACGTGGTCACCCTCGGGTGCTCCAAGAACACCTTCGACAGTGAGGTGCTGATGGCGCAGTTGAAGGCCAACGGCATCAGCGTGGACCACGAGAGCGGGAGCGGGGAGCACAACGTGGTGGTCATCAATACCTGTGGCTTCATCGACAATGCCAAGCAGGAGAGTATCGATACCATCCTGAACTACGCCAAGGCGAAGGACCAGGGACTGGTGGAGAAGGTCTACGTGACCGGCTGCCTGAGCCAGCGATATGGGCCCGAACTCAAGGCTGAGATCCCCCAAGTGGACGCCTGGTTCGGCACACGCGACCTGCCGAGGCTGCTGAAAACACTGAAGGCGGATTACAAACATGAGCTGGTCGGAGAGCGCTTGCTCACCACCCCGGTCCACTACGCCTACTTCAAGATCAGCGAGGGGTGTGATCGCAAATGCAGTTTCTGCGCCATCCCATTGATGCGTGGCAAGCATGTGAGCACGCCCATGGAACAATTGGTCCAGAGCGCCAGGAACCTTGCGGCGAACGGGACCCGGGAACTCATCCTCATCGCGCAGGACCTCACGTACTATGGCCTCGACATCTACGGCAAGAGGAACCTGAGCGAACTACTGGCGCAACTCAGCGACGTGGAGGGCATTGATTGGATCCGCCTGCACTATGCCTTCCCGAGCGGCTTCCCGATGGATATCCTCGATGTGATGCGAGAGCGCACGAACATTTGCAACTACCTGGATATGCCGTTGCAGCATGGCAGCACGAGCATGCTCAAGCGTATGCGCCGTGGCATCACACAGGAAAAGACCGAAGCCTTGGTCGATACGATCCGGGAGAAGGTGCCGGGCATTGCCATCCGCACCACCTTGATCGCGGGGTTCCCGGGTGAGACCGAAGTCGACCACGCCGACAACCTCCGCTGGATCGAGCGCATGCGGTTCGACCGCCTCGGCTGTTTCACATACAGCCACGAGGAGGACACATATGCACACACGTTCGAGGACGATGTCCCCGCGGACTTGAAGCAGCAGCGCGCCCAGGAAGTGATGGAGCTTCAGGGCGGGATCAGCCTTGAACTGAACGCATTGAAGATCGGGAAGGAGTTCCGTGTGCTGGTGGACAAGGCCGAAGGCGGGTACTACCACGCCCGCACCGAACACGATTCACCGGAAGTGGACAACGACGTGCTTATCGCCACCTCAGCGGGTCATCTCCGGATCGGCGACTTCGCGCCGGTCCGTATCACTTCCGCGAGCGAGCACGCGTTGGAGGCGGAGCCTGTCTGAGACGCTACTTATCGTCCGGCCCGAAATGACGACCGACGACGGTGA
>JBDTNF010000219.1:0-7212 GCA_039933875.1 Flavobacteriales bacterium
ATAGACCAGATGCGCGAACTCGGGTTGCACGTAAAAGCCCTGTGGCTCCAAGTCGTCGCCGAAGTAGAACCGGGCCGCCATGTGGAAACTGAGGTTGGGGATGATCTCGGTACCCGCACCATAATCATCGGCATCGTCACCCACGAAGGAAACATGGAGATAGTCACGCAACGTAACGCCGATGCCGATCTCGAGGCTCAGGTTCGGGGTGAGGGCGCGTTCATAGTAGAGCGGGATCTCACCACGAAAGAAAAGCAGCGGGTTGATCTTGAAGACGTTCTTCACGCAATCAACGGTGTCGAACTGCGCGGCGAGCCGTTCCTTGTACAGCACGACCTTGGGCTTGGGGTCCTGGGCCAGCGCGTGAAAGCCATACAGAAGGAAAAGGGCGGGCAGAACGGCGCGCAGGATGGAGGGTCGTAGCGACATGCGTAGCGAAGGTATGAGGCCACCGGCCAACTTCCACTGGACGAACGCCGTTGCCCAAGGTTGTCCACTGGGCCTGCCCCCGATCACCATCTTTGCCCTCCCTCGTCCATACCCGGTCATCCGGGCCACCGGGGCACAGCCATGACCATGCGGTCCATCGCCGAGATCCAACGGCCCATCTCCGAGGAGATGAAGGCCTTCGAGCCTCACTTCCGCGAGGCCATGCGCAGCCGCGTGGCGTTGCTGGACCGGGTGATGCACTACATCGTCAAGCGCAAGGGCAAGCAGATGCGGCCCATGTTCACCCTGCTGTCGGCCAAGCAGTTCGGGCCGGTGAACGAGAGCGCCTTCGTGGCCGCCAGCCTCATCGAACTGCTGCACACCGCCACGCTCGTGCACGACGACGTCGTCGATGGCAGCCCATTGCGCCGTGGCTTCTTCAGCATCAATGCCCTGTGGAAGAACAAGATCGCCGTGTTGGTGGGCGACTACCTGCTCAGCCGTGGCTTGTTGCTGGCCATCGACAAGGGCGAGTTCGAGCTGCTGCGCATCGTGAGCACCGCGGTGCGCGAAATGAGCGAGGGCGAACTGCTCCAGCTGGAGAAGAGCCGTACGCTCAACTTCAACGAGGAGGTTTACTTCGACATCATCCGGAAAAAAACCGCGAGCCTGATCGCTGCCTGTTGTGCCAGCGGCGCCAGCGCGGCCGGGCGCCCCCCGGAGGAAGTGGAGCGCATGCGCCACTTCGGTGAGCTCACCGGCATCGCCTTCCAGATCAAGGACGACCTGTTCGACTATGGCAGCGGGGCCGATGTCGGCAAGCCGACCGGGCTCGACATCAAGGAGAAGAAGCTGACCCTGCCGTTGATCCACGCCTTGCAACAGGTGAACAGCACCGATCGCCGGTGGATGGTGAACGCGGTGAAGAACAAGAACGAGGACAATGCGGCGGTGGCGCGCGTCATCGACATGGTGGAACGCGCCGGTGGCATCAGTCACGCCAGCAAGCGCATGTACGAATACCGCGACCTGGCCATGGCCGTGCTGCACACTTTCCCGAAGAACGAAGCGCGCGACGCCCTGGAAGGGCTCGTGCAACTGACCGTCGAACGCACCCGGTAACAGCAAGGGCGATGCAGGCGTCGCCCCGACAACATGAGACCTACACGAACACTCTCCGCAACCCTCACCGCCCTCCTCTTTGCCGCCTGCACCGGGGGCGAACAACCAGCGGCATCGCCGGTCGTCGCCGATAGCACCCACGTGGCGCCGGTCACTGACGGCCCGCAGATCGTGCACACCACCGACGGCGGCCGCATGGAAGGCGACCTACGCGAAGCCGAACGCAATGGCCCCTGGACCTCCTACTTCGCCAATGGCGGTATTCGCAGCAAGGCGACCTACCGGAACGGGCTGGAGGAAGGCGCCACCGAAGTCTTCCACGAGAACGGAATGACCTACTACACCGGCCAATACCGCTCGGGGAAACCTGTTGGCGAATGGCTTTTCTATGACCCGAAAGGTGTGAAGGTCAAGACCGTGCGCTACGACAGCTTGGGGGTGATGCTGGACCAGCGGTAGGAACGTTGTTCGTTCGTCGTTACTCGCTGTTCATGGCTTGTCGATGGACTTCCATTCCGTGACGCAAGGCGCTGACCGCCAAGCCTCGGTCCTGCGGCCCGACCAACGAACAACGAACAACGCGTTCCGGGCCCCAACTCCCACGTAAATTCACGCCCCGCTTTTCCCCGCCACGTTCGTGATCTCCCCCCACGCCATACAACAGGTCAAGGACGCCATGCGCGTCGAGGAGGTGGTGGGCGAGTTCGTCGCGTTGAAACGCAAAGGCCCACGCTACCTCGGCCTCTGTCCGTTCCACAACGAGAAGACGCCGTCGTTCAACGTGAGTCCGAACCTGGGCATCTACAAGTGCTTCGGCTGCGGCGAATCGGGCGATGCGATCGGCTTCCTACAGAAGCATGAGCACCTGAGCTACGTGGAAGCCATCCGCTGGCTGGCCAAGCGTTACCAGATCGAACTGCCCGAGGAGGAACAGACGCAGGAGCAACAGATCGAGCAGAGCGAGCGTGAAAGCCTCGCCGTGGTGCAGCAGTGGGCGCTCACCTGGAGCGTGGAGCAGTTGTGGAATACCGACGAGGGCAAACGCATCGGCCTGAGCTATTTCCACGAGCGCGGCTTCAGCGACGCCACCATCAAGGCCTTCCAACTTGGTTACGTTCCAGAGCAGGGCAATGCCTTCGCCTACGCCGCGTTGGCGAACAGCTTCAACCCCGATCTGCTGGAAAAGGCCGGTTGGATCAAGCGACGTGACGACGGCACACCATGGGATTTTTTCCAGGGGCGTGTCACCTTCCCCATCCTGGGGCTCAGTGGCCAGCCCATCGGCTTCGGCGCGCGCACGCTGAAGAGCGACAAGAAACTCCCGAAGTATTTCAACAGTCCGGAGAGCGTTCTCTACAACAAGAGCCGCTCGCTCTATGGCATCTATCCCGCGAAGAAATCGATCGTCGAGCAGGGTCTCTGTTACCTCGTTGAAGGGTATACCGATGTGATCAGCCTGCATCAGGCTGGCATCACCAACGTGGTGGCCAGCAGCGGCACGAGCCTCACTGAGGAGCAGGTGCGCATGATCAAGCGCTATGCGCCCGTGGTCACGATCCTCTACGACGGCGATGCGGCCGGCATGAAGGCCAGCTTGCGCGGCATCGACATCATCCTGAAGGAAGGCCTGAACGTGAAGGTGGTCACCTTCCCCGAGGGCGAAGACCCGGACAGCTTCGCCAAGAGCCACACCAGCAGCGAGGTAACCGCACACCTGAACAGCAACGCGCGGGACTTCCTCGTCTTCAAAGCCAGCCTGCTCATGGCCGACAGCGGGGACGACCCGGTGAAGAAGGCCGCCGCCATCCACGAGATCGTCGAGAGCGTTGCGCTGGTGCCCGACATGGTGCTGCGATCGCTCTATATCCAGCAGTGCAGCCGCATGCTGCAGGTGAACGAGCAGGCGCTGATCAGCGAGATGAACAAGGTGCTGCGCTCGCAGTACCGGAAGAAGCTCGGCGGTGACCAGTACGTTCCTGAGGAGCAACTCGCGCCGGATGCAGCCCCAGCGCAGCCCGAGGTGGAGGACTTGGGTACTGCGCCTAGAGAGCGTGAACTTCTAAGGATTCTCTTGTCTTACGGACACAAACGGATCACTGTTCCCTTCGTTTCTGAAGACGGCGCACCGGTGGAAGATGAGATGAGTGTAGCTGAAGCGATGTTCGAGATCCTTGCAACCGACGATTTGCTCTTCGACGATCCCCTGTTTCGCGAGATTTACATGGACTACAGGCACACCAGCAATCTAGGCATCGACATTGGCGATACTTACTACGTGGCGCATGAGCGAGAAGACTGGCAGCACCTGGCCATTGAACTCATGACCGAGCGGCATCCACTTAGCCACAACTGGATGGATCGACATAAGATCTTAGTGAAACGTGGGAGTACTAATCTGCTTCAGACACTCACTATGGAGATTGATGGATTGAAGTTGAAGCGTGTCATAAGAATGCTTGATGCACTTTTGATCGAGATTAAGGAGGCCGACTTTGAGCAGGTGCCGACTTTAATGAGAAGGAAGATTCACCTACAAGAGATTCGGAAAAAGCTTGCCGACATAAAAGGAAGTCCCGTTCCTACATAAATCAGACGTGCAGTGCATGCCGTTTCGTGCGGTGAACGACACTTCGATGCACATATCGGCTTATCCTTTCGGTGTGCGATTCATCCCCTTTCATCCCTATGAGAAGAGGGCAGTGTTTGACCAATGCCATTGCGCACGATCGCCGTTTCCAGCTTTGAAATCGCGCGTTGCATGGAAAGGATCGCGAGTATGAGTCCCACGAGCGCGATCACCACGATGCCCCCGATGATCCACCACGATGCTTTCGACCCCATCTCATTCTTGGTGTTTTGTGTGGATCGGTGCCTTAGCTCAGCAGACAACTGCATCTCCTGGTACTGCCGGTCCATCGCTTCCATAGCCTTTCTCCGTTCAACGTTCTTAGTGGCGTAGATGGCGAAGAATTGTGAGAGCGATTCGGCTTGCTGCTTGCGGGGAATATTGGAGAGCAGCCCCGGGTACGAAGAGCACATCCGGAAATAGGCGCCCACATCGCCCCCAGGACTGTTGACCAGGTTGTTCCCTAAATGGACCAGGGCTGGGTACTTCTGATCCAACTCAAACGAACTGAGGAACACCGCAGCACTATCCGTAAAGCTCAATTGTCCATCTTGGGACCGGGCGCAAAAATCGATCGCCCAGGAGAAAGCAGGGACCCGCTCCGGAGCATCAAAAATCCGCGCGAGACGGAATGATCGCGAAATATCGCCCACGACAGGTCGCTTGGGCTTGTTCATCCGCAGGATCTTATTGACCACCTGCTCCTGTCCAATGCTGTCAACATGCAAGGCGTCGAGATCTCCGAAGAGTGTCCTCAGGAACTTGAGCCGTGCTGTATATCCATTGACATTTGACCTGGTCATGAACCGCTTGATCTTGTCTCTGAGGCCTTCGCCTTCGACCACGGTACGAACAAAGTTCTGGGCCGTCTTTCGATCACCCTTCCGCATATAGTAATTGTATTCGAGGTCGCTGGTGATATAGGTGCGGACCGAGGCGTTCCATCCCAAATGGGGGTACTTTGCGACAAGGCTGTCCAGTACAGCTTCGAACATCGCTTCCATGGGGTCGCGGACGGTCGGCGGCTCTTCCCCAGCGATAGGCGCCACTGCGGGCGTTCCGGCGGAAGATGACAGAGCGGATGGCTGGGTGGTTTCGATGTGATCATTGACGACCGGTGCAGGCTGCTCGAAAACAAAATCCCCCACCTCTACCTTGACCTCTGGCGGATACTCCGATCGCTTGACCTGCTCCTTGCTCGTGGGAGTCATGCTCCAGAGCCAGGCAACCACCCCAAAGACGACAGCAAAGCAGGAGGTCCAAATGAACAGGTGCCAAAAAACCCGGGAAACCGAAAAGACCACGTGGTCCTCGAAACGCGTGAAGAAAGGTTTGCTCATTGCTTGGTGATAACGAATACAGAACCGTTCATGAAGCATTCCTGGATAGCGGTGCCTCCTTCCGTGACCTTGCACTCCGCGGACCCGGTTGGCGTGAACTTGACGACCTTGGCGGCACCCACTCTCACACCACCCATCGTAGGCTCTTGTTTGCAGACCACATCCAGCAGGTCTCCACGGGTCACTCCGCCACCTTCCTTCAGGTCGACGGTGAAGGTCTTCAACTCCGGTCCGGATGAATCGACGGTCTCCTCGAGTCGACCTTCGACCGGGAACAGTTTTCGCATCGCATCACCGAACCTCCGTTCTCCTCTATCCGCGTTGAGCACCTGGTTCAATGCCGTTTGACGATCAGGATACTGCATGGTCTCCCAGAAGATGCGCTCGTTGGCCGCGGTTTCTGTGCGGACGTTCCTCAACGTGATCGGGATAACAGCGGTGGCGAAGAAAGTCGGACTTGGCCCACCAGTGACCGGCCCTTCGGATGCGACATTGATACCGTTGATCACCAACATAAGGTCAGGTTGCACTTCCATGCTACCCAAGTACGCTCGAAGCCTGTTCTCCTTAAGCCATTGCACCACTTTGCCGCGGAGTTGTCGGCTTTCTGCATTATCCGATGACCAGATGGAACATAAAACAACAGCTTCACCAATGCCCGGTGTGTGGCTTACTACAAAAAGAATGTCTTGGTCAGGTCTGAAAAGTCGGCTGAGCGACATGGACGGGTCGTTCTTGCTCTGGAATTCAATCGCAACCTCGGCACCGTGTTCATAGCGCGTCCGTTGACGCAACGTTCCGTCATCCCAGAATTTCTCTTCGACGCCGTTCTTTTTCCCCTCTGCATCGAATTCCGCGGATCCCAATTTTGTACCCATACTGTGGTAGTCAGTCGTTCGCGACCCCACAAGCACACCATCCTGGTAGGTCTCCTCTTTAACAATCTGGCCACTTGATGAATAGGTGATCGCCACGCCGGTCTTTACCCCGTTCTTGAAGGTGGTCTCCTGCGTCAAGCGACCGCTCTCGTCAAATATCCGTTGCTGGCCCTCCTCCTTCCCGGCACGATAAGTCACTTCCAACTTCTGGGCTCCGTTCGTATGGCGCTCGACGCAGGCACCATCCTTGATGCCTCCTTTGAAGGCTACTTCACGCATGACCACGCCGCCCGACACCGACTTTTCCAAAGAGACTTTTCCGTCGGGATCGAACTCCTTGTATTCGCCGTTCACGAGCTTCCCTGCCTCATAAGCGTACGAACTGCGCAGCTGTCCGGATGGGTAGCGCTCCTCCACGATACCGTGACGCTTGCCGTTCAAAAACACCGACCGGCTGGTGACCACGCCTTCGGGCGAATACTCCAATCGTTCTCCATCCAATACGCCGCTTTTATAATGCTCTACGACATAAGGCTTCTCATCCGGGTAATTGGTTCGGCACTCGCCCTCCTTTCGGCCGGAAACATAAGCGCACTCACTTCGGATGGGGCCATTATTCGGCGCCATATCTACCACATTGCCCGTTACCGGCTGCCCACCGGTGAACAGCACGCCGTTGCTCTCTGTGGTTGAATTCCTCGGCACGAGCCTCGGTTGACCAAGCACTCCCCCATTCACAAGGACGAACATCATCATCATCACCGGGCGCAGGCCTTCCATGTTCGTTGCGGTTTGGTGCATGAATGTAACCGAATAC
>JBDTNF010000220.1:0-4384 GCA_039933875.1 Flavobacteriales bacterium
GCCGGGTGGAGTTCAACTACGACAATAACACGGACTATTTCCGCCTGCAAGCGCCAACCGATGGCGTGATGAGCGTGACCATACAAGCTGAGAACGCCAGTCCGAGCACTGGCACCATGACCCTCTACCTGCGCGATCAGATCACGAACGTGATCGAGACCTGGACGGTGAACGTCGGTGCCAATGGGGCTCCCGTTTCCAACACCTTCGTGCACCGGTGTACGGGCACAGAGCAGGTGTACTATTTGGAGGCTGACGATCCCAACGTATGCGGTGTATCCTACCGCTTCAGCTACTCGGTGACACCACCGGCATTCGCCGATGACCTGGAACCGAACCAGAGCAGCACACAAGCGACCAACGCCACGGCTGGTTTGGACTACAACGGCCGGGTGGATTTCAACTACGACAACGACTTCGACTACTTCCGCCTGCAAGCGCCAACTGATGGCGTGTTGAACGTGACCATTCAAGCCGAGAACGCCAGTGCGAGCGCTGGTACCATGACCTTGTACTTGCGCGATGCTCCCACCAATATCATCGAGACCTGGACGGTGAACGTCGGTGCCAACGGGGTTCCCGTTTCCAACACCTTCATGCACCGGTGTACGGGCACCGAACAGGTGTACTACATGGAGGCGGACGACCCCAACGTCTGCGGGGTGTCGTACCGTTTCAGCTACACGGTAACACCGCCCGCGTTCGCCGATGACCTTGAACCCAATCAGACCAGCACACAGGCCATCAGTGCAACGGCAGGAACCAACTACGATGGCCGGATCGATTTCAACTACGACAACAACTTCGACTACTTCCGCTTGCAAGCGGCAACTGACGGCGTGTTGAACGTGACCATTCAAGCCGAGAGCGCCAGTGCGAGCGCTGGTACCATGACCTTGTACTTGCGCGATGCTCCCACGAACATCATCGAGACCTGGACAGTGAACATCGGAGCCAACGGCACGTCAGTGCCACAGACCTTCAGCCACACATGCACCGGCACGGAACAGGTATTCTTCCTGGAGGCATACAACCCAAGCATCTGCGGGGTTTCGTACCGTTTCATCTACACGGTAACGCCGCCATTGTTCACTGATGATCCTGAACCCAATCAGACCAGCACACAAGCCATCAGTGCAATGGCAGGAACCAACTACGAGGGCCGGATCGATTTCAACTATGATAACGACTTCGACTACTTCCGCTTGCAAGCGCCCACCGATGGCGTGTTGAACGTGACCATGGAAGCCGAACACGGTGGGCCAGCCGGAGGAACGATGACCCTCTACCTGCGCGATGCTCCCACGAACATCATCGAGACCTGGACGGTGAACATCGGGGCCAACGGGGTTCCGGACATCCAGACCTTCAGCCATAGATGCACGGGCACGGAACAGGTGTACTACCTGGAGGTGGACGACCCCAACGTCTGCGGGGTGTCATACCGTTTCAGCTACACGGTAACGCCGCCGGTATTCGCCGATGACCTTGAACCCAATCAGACCAGCACACAAGCCATCAGTGCAACGGCAGGAACCAACTACGATGGCCGGGTGGAGTTCAACTACGACAACAATTTCGACTACTTCCGCTTGCAAGCGCCAACTGACGGCGTGTTGAACGTGACCATTCAAGCCGAGAACGCCGGACCGGGCACAGGCACCATGACCCTCTACCTGCGCGATCAGCCCACGAACGTGATCGAGACCTGGACGGTGAACATCGGTGCCAACGGGGTACCGGTCTCCAACACCTTCAGCCATCTCTGTACGGGTACGGAGCAGGTGTACTATTTGGAGCCGGACGACCCTAACGTCTGCGGGGTGTCTTACAGGTTCAGCTACACGGTAACACCGCCCGCGTTCGCCGATGACCTTGAACCCAATCAGACCAGCACACAAGCGATCAGCATTGACCTGAACGCGACACCCGCCGATGGACGTGTGGAGTTCGAGTACGACAACAATTTCGACTACTTCCGGATCAACCACGCTGGCGGCCCGATCGTGCTGCACACGCGGGCTGAAGCTGCTGGCACTGCTGGCACCATGCAGATCCTCATCCGCGATGCGATCACCAACGTCCTGCAAACGGCGATCATTCCCGTGGGCGGCAACTCCGTTCCTGTAGCCAACACCTACACATCACCATCTTATGCTGCGGGAGTCTACTACATCGAGCCGTTCAACCCGACAAGCTGTGGTACGTCGTACCGTTTCGATTGCTATGATGATGACGGCGACGGCACCTGCAACGCTTTCGACCTGTGTGCGGGAGGACCCGAGCCGGGCGCGCCCTGCAACGACAACAACGGTGCTACCATCAACGATGTGGTCCTTGGCAACTGCATCTGCCAAGGCACCCTGCTCGGCGCTGATTGCAATGGCGTGCCGGGCGGGCCCGCTCTTCCTGGCACCGCCTGCAGCGACAACAACGTCTGCACCGTCAACGATGTGTTCGACGCGAACTGCCTCTGCGCGGGGACCTTCGCTGATGCCGATGGTGATGGCACCTGCGATGCCAGCGATCTCTGCCCCGGCGGACCGGAACCCGGCACGGCATGCAATGACAACAACGGGACGACCATCAACGACATGATCCAGGCCAACTGCCTCTGTGCGGGCACTCTCCCCGGCAACGATTGCGAAGGTGTGCCCGGGGGTCCTGCCGTGCCCGGCAGTGCCTGCGATGACAACAACGTGTGTACCACCGGCGATGTTTACGGCGTCAACTGCCTTTGCGCAGGGACTTTCGCTGATGCCGATGGTGACGGCACCTGCAACGCGAACGACGTGTGTCCTGGTGGGCCTGAACCCGGCACACCATGCAACGACAATAGTGCCTGCACCACCAACGATGTGATCCAAGCCAACTGCACGTGCGCAGGCACACCGGTCGACCCGAACGACAACAATGTTTGCACGCTGGATGGCTGCGATGCGATCAATGGCGTGACGAACATCTTCCAGGATGCCGATGTGGATGGCACATGCGATGCCAATGACCTCTGCCCCGGCGGACCCGAGCCCGGCACGCCATGCAACGACAACAACGTTTGCACCACCAATGATGTGATCGGTACCAACTGCCAGTGCGCAGGCACCTTCGCCGATACCGATGCCGATGGCACCTGTGATGCCAATGACCTCTGCCCCGGTGGACCGGAACCAGGGACCGCGTGCAATGACAACAACAGTGCGACCATCAACGACATCATTCAGGAGAACTGCCTTTGCGCAGGCACCTTGCTGGGCAATGATTGCAATGGTGTACCAGGCGGTCCGGCCGTTCCGGGAACCTCCTGCAACGACAACAACGTCTGTACAACCGGCGATGTCTTCGACGCGAACTGCCTGTGCGTCGGCACCTTCGCTGATGCGGACGAGGACGGCACCTGCGATGCGGACGACGTCTGCCTGGCCGGGCCTGAACCCGGTACGCCTTGCAACGACGGAAATGGGAACACCATCAACGACGTTATCGGCACGAACTGCCTGTGCTCGGGGGTGAACCAAGCATGCTCCAACACCTTGACCATCGAGTTCCAACTTGATGCCAACCCCGGTCAGGTCACTTGGGAGATCCGCGAGCAGGGCACCAATGATCTGGTACAAAATGGTGGTGGGTTGGTGGCGGCCAACAGCATCCAGACGGTCAGTACCTGCGTGCCGAACGGCTGCTACTACCTGAAGGTGATGGACAGCGTGGGCAACGGCATGGGTGGCTATATCCTCCGCACCTTCCCCGGCAATGTCCGCATCATCGACAATAGGAACAATTTCACTTCAGGCGGAGTGAGCCAGATCGCGGGCAACGAAGGCTTCTGCCTACCGCTAGGTCCGAACCTCACCCAGGCCATTTACACCAGTTGTGACAAGCTCGACTGGGTGACCGGTGAGTATTTCGTTGTGCATCCTAACGCCAACGTCAGCGCAGGATGGACCGCGGGTACTGGAGCGAACGAAGCCAAGTACGGTTATGAGACCTGGATCTACAACCCCAACGGTGGCTACAGTTTCCGCCGCTACCGCAGCCATGATGTAAGCGACGGTTTCGGACCCGATGACCCTGACCGAGCCTGCCACATGAAGATCAATAACTGGGCAGCGGCCAACCAGATCCCCACCAACGTATTGATGAACGTGCGCATCCGCACGCGCATCAACAACGTGAACAGTAACTGGGGACCCGCCTGCCGGTTCATGATCAACCCCGCGCAAGCGGCCTGCCCACTCACCAAGTTGATGGACATCCCGGGCAATGCGAACCTGAGCTGTGGAGCCAGCCGCAAGTGGGGCAATGGCAACTACGTGTATGCCCGCCCGGTATCCGGCGCCACCCAGTACCAGTTCCGCTTCCGCATCGATGCCGAGGGCTTCCTCAG
>JBDTNF010000221.1:0-4067 GCA_039933875.1 Flavobacteriales bacterium
CCTGGTCGGGGCTCTTTGTGCTCATGGGTCTCACCATCGTGTTACCGGAGAGTCGCGATCGCTGGTGGGCAGCACGGGCCGGCGTGTTGCTCACCATAGCTGTATGGATCAGGCCACCGGTCGCATTGATCGCGCTTGGGCTCTTTCTGTGGATGCGGCTGGTGCGCAAAGACGGTTGGCGTGACCTTCTTCTCCTCATCGCTGGGGCGGCGACCGCGATGATCCTGAGTATCGGCATCGACAGTCTCTTCTATGGTACTCCGACATGCAGCATCCTGCGCTTTGCACAGGTCGGCTTCGTCGGCGATCCGAACCATGTGTTCGACACGCTGCCGTGGTACTACTACCTGCCGTGGCTGGTGAAGTACGCGATCCCACCGATCGGTCTTTGTCTATTGCTTGCCATGGCCATTCTGCTTTGGAAGCGACCGCGACATTTCCTTGTCTGGAGTGTGCTCCCCTTCCTGCTCATCCACTCGATCCTTCCTCACAAGGAGGTACGCTTCCTCTATCCATTGGCCGACCTGGCTCCTCTGTTGCTTGTTCTAGGCTATGAGGAACTGCGTTCGCTGAACGATGGCTGGGGCTGGAGCGGCAGGACATGGCGCATTATCTCGCTGGTCCTTGTATCCCTCTTGATCGCATGCGATATCCCTGGTCTTGTGGTGATCTGCAGCGGTCCAGCTGGCAACGGGCGTGCAGCCCTGGCTCGAGCTCTGCCCGAACAGCCGACGGCCGGATCCTTGCGTGTGGGCTATCTCACGGATCCACAATTCGCCTGGCGTATCCATCTGCCGCACTTCTACCGGCCGCACGGATGGGGCGACACGATCATCGCCATCGGGGATACCACGTTGCACCACATCACCGCGGACGTGCTGATCGCACACCCGGCGGATGTGAACGACTTGCGCGATCAGTGCGATCAACAGTTCCTTCCGCTCGCCCAAGCAGAGCCGGAATGGACCCTCCCACTGCTCAACCTCTACAGCTGGGGGGACCGTTCGGAACCGTGGGAACTGTACACCGTGGAAAAGACGGAATGACCGCGCGCATGGTGCTGACCATCTTTGCAACGCGCATCCGGCAGATTTGAGAACGGGAATACCCATCACTCGGAAAGACCTCGACCGCCTTGCGGTGCCCGCCATCATCAGCGGCATCGCCGAACCGGTGATCTCGCTGGTCGACACGGCCTGCATCGGGCGGCTCAACGACCCGACCATGCTCGGCGCGGTGGGTCTCGGCAGCAGCTTCTTCCTCCTTGTGCTTTGGGTACTGGCACAAACGCGCAGCGCTGTCCTCGCCGTGGTGGCACGCTACTACGGTGAACAGCGCCTCGAAGCGATCCAAGGACTGGTGCCCATCGCGGCGTGGACCAACTTCGCACTTGGGGTTCTTTTTCTCGGGATCACCTACCCGTTCGCCGAGCACATCTTCGAGGCCTACAACGCGAGCGGAAGGCAGCTTGAATTGACGTGCGACTATTTCCGCATCCGTTGCTTCGGCTTTCCGATCTCGCTAGCCGTATATGCCTTCACCGGTGCGTTCAGGGGCTTGCAGAATTTGAAGTGGAGCATGTACGTGAGCTTGATCGGGGCAGTGGTGAACCTTGCGCTGAACCCGCTCCTGATCTTCGGGTACGGCCCTTTCCCGGAGATGGGTATCGAAGGCTCGGCCATCGCAAGCCTCATCGCACAAGTAGCGATGCTCATCGCCTGCGTCGTGGTGGTGCGCAAGCGAACACCGTTCAAGCTCTGGCCGGCATCCTGGCGGCATCCCGAGTTCGTTCCGCTCATGCGCAACAGCGGCCAGCTCTTCGCGCGAACCATCGCACTGAACGTGTGCTACTACCTCGGCAACCGCTTCGCAACGGGTTATGGCGAATCGTACATCGCGGCGCACAGCATCGCCATGCAGATCTGGTTGTTCAGCGCGTTCTTCATCGACGGCTACGCGGCCGCCGGCAGCGTGGTCACTGGAAGGTTGATGGGCGAAGGCAACTGGAAAGACCTGCACCGTGTAGCCTGGCAGGTGGTGCGCATGAGCGTGACGATCGGGGCCGCGCTCGCGTTGATCTACTTCATCGGCTACCGGCACATCGGTGGCTTGTTCACCAAGGACCCGCTCGTTCTCGATCTTCTTGGTGGTGTGCTGTGGATGGTGGTGATCACGCAACCGATCAACGCGGTGGCCTTCGCCTTCGATGGCATCTACAAAGGGTTGGGCAATGGCAGGATCCTCCGCAACGTGCTACTCGTTTCAACTTTCGGGGCGTTCGTCCCCATCGCCTGGGGTGCGGATGCGCTCGGCTGGCATCTGCATGCGGTGTGGGCGGCCTTCCTGGCATGGATGATCGTCCGCGGGCTTTTGTTGTCGTTGCATTTCGAGAAGAACTATACACCCGCAACGGCTTCGCGAGCCGCGCTACCTTAGCGAACATGAAACGTTCTTCGCTCCTGCTCGCAGCGGTGATCCTGATCTGTTCGTGCGCGATGGCCCAGCATCTGACGAGCGCCACGCCGAAAAAGGACACACGACCGTTGATGGACCGCCTTTGGTTCGGTGGTGGGGTCGGCCTCAGCTTCGGCACCGTCACCTCGATCTCGGTGGAACCGATGGTGGGCTATTTCGTCGACCAGAAGAACAAACTGTCGGTCGGCACCGGAGTCACCTATTGGTATTACAGCGACAATCGATACACCCCTGCCTACACCAATGATGCGTTCGGCTATCGCCTGTTCACCCGCTACCGGCCCATTCCGCAATTGTTCGGGCATGTGGAGTTCCTGCACCTGAACACGGATGTCTACAGCGTCTTTGACAATGAGGTCCAACGGGCGTGGGTCCCGCATATGCTGGTGGGAGGGGGCTATGTGCAATCGATGGGTGGGCGTGCCAGCATCTACTTCCAAGTGCTGTGGGAAGTGTTGCAGGACCCGAACAGTGTGTACCGGAACCAGGGCCCCATCATCAGCGGTGGCGTTGGCATCGGGTTCTGATCGCCACCGCAGCCCGATCACCCGGAAAGAAGAAAGGCCCTCCTCCCGGAGAGCCCTTCCTCAGATCGCCCAACGCGCGCGACGGAGCCGCGTGCGCAGGCGGCGGATATGGGTACGGTATTCGGTTTCCCCGGATGCCGTGACGGATGCACTGAGCGCGTTACGGTACTGCGCGAGCGCCAGTGCCGGACGACCGCTGCGTTCGAGATAGTGAGCGACGATGGCGTACACCGCAGCGCGATCGACACCGGGCACTTGCAGCGCACTGGCGAACGCCTCGTGAAGTTCCTCTTCACTGCCGTTGGCGGCCAGGACGCTCAAGTAGTGCATCCACGTGTTGACATAACCGGGAGCCCAGCGAACGCCGCACCTGAAGTGGACGAGCGCACGCTCGGGTTCATCCAACAAGGCCCAGCTGATCCAGCCCATCATGCCGTGCGCGACACCGTGGGAGGGCTCGGCCTCCAACACGACCTCCAGCAGGCGGCGTGCTTCCGCGTAGCGCCCTGAGCCCATCATCGCGTTCACCCTGATCATCAACACATCCAATTCCAATCGTTCCATCATACATCTCCTTTCCCTTTCGTTCGACCCCGGCAACAAAAAACCCGGCATGGGCCGGGTCAACACTGTGGGACGGATGCCGAGGTCATCGCTCCGCCCAACAGGGACCCATCGTCCAGCGCTGCGTGAACAGCTGGCACCGGACCACGCTTCGTTCTTTTGGGTTGATCATGTTCACTTGATGGTCATGATGGACCATCGCCAGCCATGACGGAGGGCATGATGAAAAGTTGCCCGTGTGGGAAAATGAAATGACAAAGCCCGACCAATGGTCGGGCTTTGTGGAGCCGGAGGGGATCGAACCCTCGTCCAAACGACCGCAACATGCGGTTTCTACATGCTTAGCCGGTTCATTGGTTTTCGATCTCCGCCTGGGGAATGGCACCCTAGCGAAGACTTAGGTCCTGTGTCTTACCTGTACTACGGACCACCGCGCAGGCCAGTCTTCCATGATGATACCCCTGATCCGGGAAGGAGGATGACGGGCCTCCCCGAGGGGCA
>JBDTNF010000222.1:0-5393 GCA_039933875.1 Flavobacteriales bacterium
GATCAAGCACGATAGCCCAACGCTGGCGAACGGTCTGGCCCATTTGGCGAGGTCTGCTCATGTGCTCAGCCCCTGCCTTGCTGCTCACCATCGCCTACTTTCTGACACATCCGGAAGGGAGAGCCGAGTTGAGGCACCTGCCTGTCGCTGAGTTGTGGACAGGACTGCTCAATGGCCGTCCCTTCGTAGCGTTGACCGATGCCGAGGGGCCATACGCCCGCGCCTTCGCCTGGGTCCTGGCAGCCATGACCATCGCTGTAGTGGTCCGCCACTTGGGAAAAGGGAAGTCGGACGGACAACGGGCTGGGTCATCCTGGCTCGCGATCATGGCCTTGGTGATGGTCGTGGGCTATTTCGTTCTGCCCGATCAGATGGCGACCGGTGCCTTCGCTTCCATCCGACTCCTCCTCTTCGCTTATCTGCTTTGGGCATTGTGGCTGGGTGTGCAGCGCATCGGGAGGATCCCGATGGCGCTGCTGATGACCGCATATATCGCCGCCGACCTGTTGGCGCTCAAGATCCACTATGCGAACACCGAGGGCCTCAACGGCGAGGTGGCGGAGATGCTCACCGTGGCGCCGTCCATCCCTGAACATGCCGTGATACTGCCGCTCAACTACGGCGACAACTGGTTGCACAGCAACTTCCCATGTTACCTCGGCACCATGAGGAACGCCGTCATTCTGGACAACTTCTGCGCGCTCGCACCACACAATCCGGTCCACTGGAAAGCCGGCACCGATCCGAATGGAACGATCGGATCCTTCGCCACGAGCGATCGACCCTGCGTGGACCTGGACGCCTACATCCTTGAGGGAGATACGTTGGTGGACTATGTGTTCACCTGGAAGTTGAGCGAGGCGATCACTGACAGTTGTACCAACGACCTGCGTAAGCAACTCGCCTCGGCGTTCGACCTGGCCGCCGTCTCCCCACGAGGTGATGCCCGGCTGTATCGTCGGCGCAAGTAACGACGCCTCCCGATCCCTGAGCGGTTGACCTTGACCGGTCGCCCGGGAAGTTCGACGTGCCGCACGAACGCGGCTTTTCCTCAACTGCTCATGTGCCGGTCACCGTTCGATCCTTCTGCGGAGCCACTCCGATACGGGGTACCGGGTATCCCAACTGTGCCGCACCTCCGCATGAGGCGGCCAACCTCGGAAATTGATGGGTTAACAGGTATTGTTTAATCTTTTTGTATTTTTATTGAACATTTTTACTTCCTTTGCCATGCCAACGCACCATCCAAGCGCATAACGCCATGTCGACAGTCGAATTCCAGCATCAGCTTCTCGGTTTTCGTCAGCAGCTTTACTACTTCGCATTGAGCCTGACCAAGGACCGCGACAACGCCATGGATCTGTTGCAAGACAGCATGATGCGCGCCCTCACTTACCGGGACAAATTCCAGGACAACACCAACTTCAAGGCCTGGCTCTATACCATCATGAAGAACACCTTCATCAATGGTCATCGCCGTAGCAAACGGAGCCGTGCCATTATGGATACGGTGGAGCACGTTCGCGAGGAAGCCGGTCGGGCACAGGTGCCGAACAGTGCCGACGGCCGGGTTCGAATGGCCGAGTTGCAGCGTAGTTTGGGACGACTTGACCCAGCGTTCCGAACACCCTTCACCATGCACCATGAAGGGTACAAGTACCACGAGATCGCCGAACACCTTGCCATTCCAGTAGGCACTGTGAAGAGCCGGATCTTCCAAGCCCGGCTGCGCTTGATGGGCATGCTCACCGACACCAACGTACCGGCGTGAAGAAGAAGGTGATCGTCATCGGTGCCGGTTTCGCTGGTATCTCCGCCGCGGCTTCGCTCGCGCGTGAGGGATACGATGTGACGGTACTGGAAAAGAACGCGCAAGCCGGTGGTCGCGCACGCGTCCTGCGCGAACAAGGCTACACGTTCGACATGGGGCCGAGCTGGTATTGGATGCCCGACGTCTTTGAAGCGTGGTTCGCACGTTTCGGCCAGCACCCAAGCGACCACTACGAACTGATCCGGCTGGATCCCTCGTACCAGGTCGTAAACGCAGCAACGGATCATTGGAAAGTGCCCGCGGGACGTGATGCGCTGCGAACGTTCTTCGAGCGCATCGAGCCGGGTGCGGGTGCAGCCTTGGACCGCTTCCTCGGAGAAGCACGAACCAAGTATGAACTGGGCATGGGCGAACTCGTGCATCGTCCTGCGCTTTCGTGGTTCGAATTCGCACATCCCAAATTGATCAGCGGATTGCTTCGCACATCGGTTTTCAAGTCCATGCGGCAGCACGTGGCTCGCTACTTCACCGACGAACGGTTACGAAAGCTGATGGAATTCCCAGTCCTCTTCCTTGGCGCGACACCCGAGCGGACCCCGGCTCTTTATAGCCTGATGAACTACGCCGACATGGCGCTCGGTACGTGGTACCCCATGGGTGGCATGGGACGCGTGGTGGAGGGTATGCTGGCGGTCGCGCGAGGAGAAGGTGTCACGTTCCGTTTCGAGGCTGCGGTGGATGAAGTGCTTGTCAGGAACGGCCACGTAGCGGGTGTGCGTACCTCCGCTGGTGAACAACCTGCGGACATTGTGGTTGCCGCTGCTGACTATCATCACGTGGAGCAACAACTGCTCGCCAAGCAGAACCGCTGCCATACCGCGGACTATTGGGACCAACGCGTCATGGCACCTTCGTCCGTGTTGCTCTATCTCGGCTTCAACACCAAGCTACCCAACCTGGAGCACCACAACCTCTTCTTCGATGCCTCCCTGGATGCGCACGCGCATGCGATCTACGAGGATCCGCGCTGGCCTGAAGAACCGTTGATGTACTTCTGCGTGCCATCCAAGTCCGATCCGTCCGTCGCTCCGGAAGGACATGAGAACGTCTTCGCGTTGATCCCGGTCGCCCCCGGCCTGACGGACAGTCCCTTGGTACGCGAACACTACTCCAAACTCATACTCGCGCGTCTTGCCGCTCATACAGGGATGAATGTGGAAGACCACTTGGTCTACCATCGCAGTTATTGCGGGTCCGATTTCCAGAACGACTACAATGCCTTCCGGGGTAATGCCTACGGATTAGCGAACACCTTGCGACAGACCGCCGTCCTCAAGCCCAGCGTGAAGAGCAACAAGGTGCGGGGCCTGTATTTCGCCGGCCAGCTCACTGTTCCTGGTCCCGGTGTTCCGCCGGCCCTGATCAGCGGGCAACTGGTGGCCGAACTCATTGTCCGGGAACACGCTCAACATCGTCAACGCGCATGAACACGATCGAACTCTACGACAGGGTCTGCCAGCGTGCGAGCGAACAGACCACTTTCGCTTACAGCACATCGTTCTCCCTCGGGATCCGTTCGCTGCACAAGCGCTTCCAAAACCCCATTCATGCCATCTATGGCTTTGTCCGGTTCGCGGACGAGATCGTGGATACCATGCACGCGCACGACAAGGCGAAGCTGCTTCAGGAGTTCCGGGAGGATACCGAACGTGCCATCGAAGAAGGGATCAGCATGAACCCCATCCTGCACAGCTTCCAGCGCATCGTGAACCGCTTCCACATCGAGCCCGAACTGTATGTGGCGTTCCTGGACAGTATGGCCATGGACCTGACGGACAGATCCCATGACCAACGCAGCTACGAAACGTACATCCTCGGCAGCGCCGAAGTCGTTGGCCTGATGTGTCTGCGGGTCTTCTGCGAAGGTGACGAAGCCCTTTACCAACGCCTGAAGCCATCCGCCATGAAACTTGGTGCCGCCTTCCAGAAGGTGAACTTCCTGCGCGACCTTAAGGACGACCACAACAACCTCGGACGCACCTACTTCCCTGGAGTTGATGTGCGTCACATGGACCGCGGGACAAAGGCGCGGATCGAGGCGGAGATCCAGCGCGATTTCAATGACGCCCTGCATGGGATCCGCCTGCTGCCCAAAGGAGCACGGTTCGGGGTTTACATGGCCTACGTCTATTACGTTTCGCTGTTCAACAAGATCCGCGCGTTGCCTACCGAGCGCATCCTTACGGAGCGCGTGCGTGTACGCAACAGGCGAAAACTGGCGTTGCTAACTTCCAGCTGGTTGCGCCACAGTTTCGGAACTCTTTGACCTCAGGTTGATGGACCCCTTCGTTGAAGAACAAGTCGTGCTGGTGAATGAACAGGACGAGGTCCTGGGGACCATGGGCAAGCTTGAAGCCCACGAGAAAGGGGTTCTGCACCGCGCGTTCTCCGTGTTCATTTTCGACCAGGCCGGACGCTTGCTCCTGCAACGCCGGGCATCGGACAAGTACCACTCAGCGGGGTTGTGGACGAACACCTGTTGCAGCCACCCACGACCAGGCGAAGAGCTTGGAACGGCAGGGCAGCGCAGGCTACAGGAAGAAATGGGCATCGACTGTCCGTTGACCGCACGGTTCCACTTCATCTACCGCGCCAGCTTCGAGAACGGCCTGCACGAATTCGAACTCGACCATGTGCTCTTCGGCCAACACGATGGCCCTCCGGATCCCGATCCGCGGGAAGTGCAGGAATGGCGTTATGTTGACCTGGACGAACTGAGCGGCGAATTGAACCGCACGCCAGAGCGCTTCACCGCTTGGTTGATCACGTGCTGGCCGCGGGTCGCCGCTTTGCGCGAGATGCAACGGGCATGAAGCCCCGCGTGGCCTTGCACTGGTTCCGCAGGGACCTGCGTCTGGAGGACAACCATGGCTTGTACCGCGCCTTGAGCGAACACGAGCAGGTCTTACCCCTGTTCATTTTCGATACGACCATACTGGACAAATTGGAGGACAAGCACGACCGTCGTGTTGACTTCATCCACCATACGTTGACCGATCTGCACCAGCGCTTGGTCGAAGTGGGATCAGGCCTGCACGTTGAGCACGGCCGGCCGCTGGACGTGTGGAAGCGATTGCTTGGAACGTTCGATGTGACCGCAGTGGTTGTGAACCACGACCATGAGCCGTATGGCATTGCCCGGGACAACGAGATCACCGCGCTTGTGAAGGCACACGGCATTCCGTTCCGATCCTTCAAGGACATCAGCATTTTCGAACGCAGCGAGATCACCAAGGATGATGGTCTTCCCTACACGGTGTACACGCCCTACATGCGCAAATGGCGTGACCGCTTCTTGCCTGGTTCGGCAGCAGCCTTCCCCAGTGAGAAACACCTCCAGGCGTTATGGAAACACCCGCCCCGTGATGTGCCGAGCCTGGTCGACATCGGCTTCAACAAGACCGATCTGGTGCTGCCTGACACACTCCTCACCGATGACCTGCTGCGCAACTATCCATTGACCCGCGACCTCCCTGGTGTGGAAGGCACCAGCAACATGAGCACCCACCTGCGCTTCGGCACGGTGAGCGTGCGCGACTTGGTGCGTCGCAGCGTTGAGCTC
>JBDTNF010000223.1:0-12691 GCA_039933875.1 Flavobacteriales bacterium
CAGATGTTCGGGTAGCGGGCCATCACTTCCAGCACCTTGTCGGTCATATCCTTCGGGTGGCTGGTGCTGTAACGAACCCGCAACCCCGGGGAGACCTGAGCCACCAATGCCAGCAGGTCGGCGAAATCCACGGGAACCACGTCATCACCGGCAGGTCGACCCAGTGGGTCGACGCTACTGGCGCTCCCATCTTCTGATCCTCTGATCTTCTGATTCCCTGATCGTTGCCATTTGTAGCTGTCCACATTCTGCCCCAACAGGGTCACCTCCTTGTAGCCTTGGTTCACCAACTGCCTGCACTCGTCCACGATCGTCCGCGGGTCACGGCTCCGCTCGCGGCCCCGGGTGAAAGGCACCACACAGAAAGCGCACATGTTGTCGCAGCCCCGCATGATGGTGACGAACGCGGTGACCCCATTACTCTCCAACCGCACCGGCTCGATCTCGCCATAGGTCTCTTCACGGCTCAACAGCACGTTCACCGCGCGCTGGCCACCGTCCACCTCGGTAAGCAGATCGGGCAGGCTGCGGTAAGCGTCCGGCCCCACGACCAGGTCCACCACTTTCTTCTTCACCAGCAGGTCCTCCCGCATACGCTCGGCCATGCATCCGAGCACGCCCACCTTCAGGTGCTTGTTGCGGGCCTTCAGCGCGTTCATCTCGTTGATGCGCTGGAGAACGGTGTACTCGGCCTTTTCACGAATGCTGCACGTGTTCAACAGCACCAGGTCGGCTTCCTCTGCCTTGTCGGTGGTCACATACCCGTCCTTCACCAGGATGCTCGCGACGATCTCGCTGTCGCTGAAGTTCATCTGGCAGCCGTAGCTCTCTATGTAGACGCGCTTGGACATGCTCCGGGAGGGGCGCAAAAGTACGGGTCTTTGGGGTGCTGACAAGCTGGCAGTAAGCCCGTCGTTTCTATCTTCACCGGTGATGCGGCAAGCTTGGTTATCATCATTGATGGCGGTCTCTGCCCCGGTCTTGCTCCATGCCCAATTTGAGATCGGCGCCAGCCTAGGTGGCTATGTCTACGACCTTTCGGGATCAAGCAAGGGATCACCCGAACATCCGACGTTCACATCATCGCAGTCCTTCCCGTTCACCGCTGCGGTCTACTACAGGGAGCGGACTGGTCGGGTCGCGAACTTCTTCTCCGACCTTTCCTACCAACGCAGGGTGTTCAGCACTCATATACCAAGTGGCGGGTTGGGTGGCGGAACAGACAAATACGAGGATGTTCGCCTCGACCATATCTATCTCACATTCGGTCCGGAACTGGGTTCGGACCTGTTCTCTTTCCGCCTGGGGCTGCAGATCGGCTGTCTGGCGCATAGTAGCATGGAAGGAACGTCGAATTCCTGGTCAATGGGGTCGGGCCCTTCATCGGAGACTTTACCGACGTCCAAAGCCACCGATTTTACAGGCGACATGCGCTTTATTTTCGCCTTCCGCAGTGGTGTGCGTCTAGGAGAGAATTTCGGGATGACCATTGACCCGTTCGTGAGCATACCGATCAGCTCCATGCTGAAGGGTAAGGATCCCAAGATCCTCAGCACTGATCTCGGTTTGCGGATCGGTCTCTATCGTCGTTTTGACAAAGGAGGGTTCTGGAAGAATTTGCGAAGTGGTGCCCCGAAGAAGGTGATATAGCCTCACTTTTTCCCCAAGAACTCCAAGCTCACCGAGTTGATGCAATAACGCTGGCCGGTGGGCTTCGGACCATCGTCGAACACGTGGCCGAGGTGTGCACCACAGCGTCCGCAGGTCACTTCGGTGCGCTCCATTCCGAATGTGCTATCCACATGATAGAGCACACTGTTCTTACGTTCGGGTTGGTAGAAACTGGGCCAGCCGCAGCTGCTGGCGAACTTGGCGTCGGCTTGGAACAACACATTGCCACAAGCCGCGCAGGCGTAGGTGCCGATGCCTTCGAAATCCCAGTATTTGCCGGTGAAAGCTCGCTCGGTCCCTTTCTCGAAGGCCACATAATAGAGGTCTTCGGGCAGCAGCTTCTTCCACTCGGCCAGCGGTAGGTCCAGCTTCGCGGTGTCGGTGTGCGAGTAGTAGGGGTTCTTGCTGTGATCGTACTGGCTCATGGTGTCTTTGGTCGGTAGCATGTCCTTGCGGGTTTGTCCAGTGGTGTCGGCGCAGCCGATCAGGAGAAGAGCGGCGGTGAAGATGAGGATGTGGGTCCGTTCCATGTGTTTCATCCCGGCTTGGTCGGGACCGGTTGGTCGCTGCGGTCGCGTGTTCATGACAAAGGTGAAGGTGGTTGAAGAACATACGGTGGAACGCATCTGTTCGGATCGTTGAGCCAATGGCTTGCACTCGCCGCCATCTTCCTGGGATCAGCCTATCGGTGCCGCACCGGACGGGGTCGTTCATCCGGTGCCCGGGGTCGCTCGTCCGATCGTTGAAAAAATCCTTCCCCTTAGGGGAAGTAGAGGGAAGGGGTCCTGACGGTGAACCGATGTTCGGGTCGATGCTGTTCATTTGCGCCCCTTAGGATACATCCGGCATGGCGAAAAAGAGCGGCGATCTGGTGATCGTGGAGTCACCCGCGAAAGCGAAAACCATCGAAAAATACCTCGGTGCCGGCTACACTGTGCTCAGCAGTTACGGCCATGTACGCGATCTGCCGGAACGCGAATTGAGCGTGGACGTGGAGAACGGGTTCGAACCGGTGTACATCATCCCCGACGACAAGAAGGATCGCCTGAAACAACTCCAGAAGGAAGCGGACAAGGCGGTGACCGTGTGGCTCGCGACGGACGAAGACCGCGAAGGGGAAGCCATCAGCTGGCACCTGAAGGAAGCCTTGGGGCTATCGGCCGATCGTGTGAAGCGCATCACCTTTAACGAGATCACCAAGAGCGCGATCCTGAAGGCCATCGAGAACCCGCGCGAGATCGACATCCACCTGGTGGACGCGCAACAGGCACGACGTGTGCTGGACCGCTTGGTGGGTTATGAGTTGAGCCCGATCCTCTGGCGCAAAGTAAAACCCAGCCTCAGCGCAGGGCGCGTGCAAAGCGTTGCCGTGCGACTGATCGTGGAGCGCGAACGCGAGATCCTCGATTTCAACAGCACGAGCGCGTTCCGCATCACAGCCGTGATGCGCACGTCGACCGGTGCGATGGTGAAGGCGGAGTTGCCGAAACGGTTCGCGACGGAGGCCGAGGCCATGGCGTTCCTTCAAGGATGTCTTGGTGCGGGCTACATGGTGAACGCCGTGGAAAAGAAACCAGGCAAGCGATCACCCGCAGCGCCTTTCACGACGTCCACCTTGCAGCAGGAAGCCTCGCGCAAGCTGGGCTACGGTGTCGATCGCACCATGCGCATCGCGCAAGGCCTGTACGAGCAGGGAAGCATCACCTATATGCGTACCGATTCGGTGAACCTGAGCGAGCAGGCCATCGCAGCAGCGTCCGCGCAGATCAGCGAACAGTACGGCGAGCGCTACAGCAAGCCACGGCGTTTCACCAGCAAGAGCAAGGGGGCGCAGGAGGCGCACGAGGCCATCCGCCCCACCGACATGATGGTGCGCAACGCCGGTTCGGACAATGATGCGGGACGGTTGTACGATCTCATCTGGAAGCGCACACTCGCCAGCCAGATGGCCGAAGCCGAACTGGAGAAGACGGTGGTGAACATCGTGATCAGCACACGTCCGGGCGAACTGCTGCAGGCTACCGGTGAGGTGATCCTCTTCGATGGTTTCCTGAAGGTTTACATGGAGGGCCGCGATGACGAGGACAGCGAGGAGCAGGAGGGCTTGCTGCCCGACATGAAGCAGGGCGAACAACTCCAAATGCAGGAGATGAACGCGACGCAACGCTTCGATCGCGCGGCACCGCGGTATACAGAAGCGAGCCTGGTGAAGAAATTGGAAGAGCTGGGCATCGGAAGGCCGTCGACCTATGCGCCGACGATCAGCACGGTGCAAAAGCGCGGCTATGTGGTGAAGGAGAACCGTGACGGAACGCAGCGTCCCTATCGCGTCCTCACCTTGGTGAACGATGCGGTGAGCGAAGCAACGGCCAGCGAGAACGTGGGTGCGGAGAAGCAGAAACTTTTCCCCACGGACATCGGCATGGTCGTGAACGATTTCCTCGTTGAGCATTTCCCCACGATCGTCGACTTGAATTTCACCGCCAAGGTGGAGGAGGAGTTCGACGTGATCGCCGAGGGCAAGGAGAATTGGCGCGAGATGATCAAGCGCTTTTACAAACCCTTCCACGCGACCATCGGGACGGTGAGCGAGACGGCCGAGCGTGCCACTGGGGCCCGCCTGCTCGGAATGGATCCGGTGAGCGGCAAACCGATCAACGCCCGCATCGGCCGCTTCGGCCCCATGATCCAGATCGGTGGTGTCGACGATGAGGAGAAGCCACGTTTCGCAAGTCTGCGGAAGGATCAGAGCATCCAGACGATCACCTTCCAGGAAGCGTTGGACCTGTTCAAGCTTCCGCGAACGTTAGGCGAGCGCGACGGTGAGATCTGCACAGTGGGTATCGGTCGCTTCGGTCCTTACGTGCGACTTGGCAGCACTTATGCGAGCCTGACGCCTGAGGATGATCCGCTTGAGATCGACCTGCGGCGTGCGGTGGAGCTGATCGACCTGAAGAAGATCGCGAACGCGACCAGGGAACTTGGCGAATACGAGGGCGAAAAGCTCGAAGTGGGACGCGGCCGCTTCGGCCCGTTCGTGAAGCGGGGCAAGCTCTATGCGAACATCCCGAAGACTGAGGATCCCGCGACCTTGACCCTGGAGCGGGGCATCGAACTGATGCAGGCGAAAATGGCTGGCGCACGCGCCAACATCCTGAAGGAGTTCACGGGGTCGGAGATCCAGATCCTGAACGGTCGTTACGGGCCGTACGTGACCGATGGGAACAAGAACGCCAACCTGCCCAAGGACAAGAAGGCCGAAGACCTGACCCTGGAGGAATGCGTTGCCTTGATCGCTCAAGCTCCGGAGCGGAAGGGCGGCGCCCGCAAGGGGGGGCGCAAGTTCGCCGCCAAGAAAGCGGCCCCGAAAAAGGCCGCGGCCAAGAAGGCCGGAACCAAGAAGGCCGCGAAGAAGCGCGCGGGTCCGCCCAAGGCGTAGCGCCTTGCGAACAAGCTGGTGTGAGCAGATCATGCCGGGCGTCCGATCGACGGCCACAGGGCCGACCGACCTTCGCCAAGGTGGAAGGCATGGACGCCCTGCGCATCCATCGCCCACAGCCCAGCCCGTATGGACATCAGCATTTACTTCCAGCCCTCGGAACGGTTCGGCGCCACCCGACCTGAATGGCTGCCCAACACCCTCGGCGATAACACGACGTACCACACGGGAAAGGGATTCCCATCACTCGAAGGTGCGCGAATCGCTTTGTTCGGGGTTCCTGATGATCCGGGCCATGCACGACCCAGGGGATGTGTACGGGCACCGGATGCGATCCGCAAGGAACTCTATCAACTGTATCTGCCCGCAGGGGATCTGAACATCGTTGACCTCGGCGATATCCATCCGGGTGCGAGCGCTGGCGATACACAACACGCCGTAGCGGAAACGATCGCCGAGTTGATGCGGATGAACATCGTCCCCGTTCTTCTGGGCGGTGGGCAAGGGCACACCTTCACGCAATACCTGGCTTATGAGAAGTTGGAGCGCACGGCCAATTTGGTCTGCATCGACGGGCGCTTCGACTTGGGTGAGCCTGGTCAGGGTCTGGCGGAATCCAGTTACCTCAGCCACATCGTTCTCCGCCAGCCGAACTACCTGTTCAACTACAGCAACCTGGGCTACCAGACCTACCTCGTGGACCAGCCAGGCATCGAACTGATGGACAAGCTTTATTTCGACGCCCATCGTTTGGGCGAATTGCGGTCGAGCATGGCTGATGCGGAACCTGTTCTTCGCAACGCCGATACGCTGAGTGTGGATATGAACGCGGTGCGCCGCAGCGATGCCCCCGGTACCACGCGTCCCGGTCCCAACGGGTTCCATGGCGAGGAGATCTGCCAACTGATGCGCTATGCGGGTGTTAGTGAGAAGATCACCTCAGTGGGGATCTATGAACTCGACCCGGGCCGCGATCAGGATGGGGTGACCGCCCAACTGGCGGCCCAGATGATCTGGTGCTTCCTGGACGGCTTCCGCAGTCGCACCAACGACCTGCCTTGGCTGGACCGCAAGCGCTTCACCCGTTTCCGTATCCCGATCCGCGGCCACGAGCAGGAACTCGTTTTCTACAAGAGCACCATAAGCGACCGTTGGTGGATGGACATCCCGTATCGGGCCGAACAAGAGGCTCGGTTCGAGCGGCACCACCTCGTTCCCTGTTCGTATTCGGATTATCAAATGGCGTGTCGGGAGGAGGTCCCGGACCGCTGGTGGCGCACCTTCCAGAAGCTTGCCTGAGAGAACGTGCCTTGGGCTGAGCTGTTGGGATCCCTGTCCCGCAGCACTTCCGCCGAAGTTGGTCCGAACGGATTGTTGCTATATTGGCCCCGGGATCGAAACATGGTCCCGGTAGAGGCCCTTGTCCGCAACCGGTACCACACAGAACGGAACACAAGCATGAGGGGGATATTCACCGCAGCGGTCTGCGCGGCAGTGGCGAGCGTTTCGTTCGCCCAGCAGGACCCGCAGTTCACGCAGTACATGTTCGATCGCTTGTCGATCAATCCGGCTGTTGCGGGTACCACAGGTCAACTTTGCGGCACGCTGTTGCTCCGGCAGCAGTGGTCTGGTTTCGATGGCGCCCCGCGCACCGCCCTGCTCAACGCGCATATGCCGATCAAGCGGATCAGCAGCGGCGTGGGTATTTCGGTGTTCCTGGATGAATTGGGCCAGCAGAAGAGCACGTTCGCCCGTTTCAGCTATTCCTTCCATCGCAAGGTGGGGGCAGGTACACTTGGTATCGGTCTCTCGGCAGGCATGGTCAGCCACACACTGGGCAATGACTGGCAGGCAACGGACCCGGTTTCCCAGGATGAAGCCATCCCTGCGAATGGGAACAGCGACATGGGATGGGATGTGGGTGCTGGACTTTATTACGTCAGCCCCACGCTGTGGCTGGGCATTTCGAGCACACACCTCACCGAGGTTGAACTCGCGAATGTGAGCATACAGACCCGTCGGCATTGGTTCTTCCAGGGAGGGTATGATTGGGCGATCAAAGGCGATAAGAAATATGTGCTCCAACCCAGTTTCCTGGTCAAGAACGACGGGGAATCCACCCAGTTGGACATCACCGGTACTTTCCTCTATAATAACATGGTCTGGCTGGGCGTTTCGTACCGGACCGAGGACGCCATCTGTCCGCTCATCGGTTACCAGTTCAAACCGACCCCGAAATCCATGCTCCGGATCGGGTACAGTTATGATGTGACGACCTCGACGCTCGCCAATTACAGCAGTGGAAGCCATGAGATCATGCTGAACTACTGTGTGCTCATCGAAAAACCACCGGACGTGCAGATCTACCGCAACGTCAGGTTCTTGTAAGCGATACGAAACCCAACAACCTCAACTGCCGTAAAGTGCCTCGTCTTAGGTGTTCGCTTACCCGTAGCACCACAAGAAAAGGATCCCTGCAAGGAAGTACGGAACGGCAAAAAAGGAAGAACATGGAACGTCCCATCGTGTATGTCTGCGCCATTGTCCTGCTGGCGGGCTGTGGTGCTGGTGGCCAGGGGCAACTGATCGGAGCCCAGGGTAGACCTGGCTGGTATCAGGTCGATCCGTATGGCATGAACTACATCCCCATGGGTTCCTTCGTCATGGGGCCCAGCGATCAGGATGTGCCTTACGCTCTCGTGACCAAGAGCAAAACGGTTTCGGTGCAGGCTTTCTACATCGATCAGACCGAGATCACGAACAACGAGTACCGTCAATTCATCTATTACGTGCGCGATTCCATCGCCAAGCGTATCCTGGGTGATGAGGATATTGGCGAGCACATCATCAGCGAGGATGAGTTCGGCGAAGAGATCGACCCCCCTGTGATCAACTGGAGGGAGCGCATCAACTGGTACGGTGATGAGGAACGTGAGGCGCTGGCCGACATGTTCCTGAGCGAGAGCGAGCGCTTCTACCGCCGCAAGGAGGTGGACACGCGGAAGCTGATGTTCGAGTACTACTGGATCGACCTGAAGGAGGCGGCCCGCAAAGCGAACAATGCCCGTGACCTCGACCTGAGCTACACGAACGTGAAAGGCCAGAACAATGCGATCCGTGGCCACAGCGATCGTTCCAAGTTCATCATCAAGGAAGTGATCAATGTGTACCCGGATACGTTGGTGTGGGTGCATGATTTCACCTACTCGTTCAACGAGCCGATGACCGAGAACTACTTCTGGCATCCGGCCTACGATGATTATCCGGTCGTGGGTGTCACCTGGGTGCAGGCTTCGGCGTTCAACGTGTGGCGTACACAACTCATGAACAGTTGGTTGGAGCAGAACGGCGAAGCCTACGTGAACCGTTTCCGTCTACCTACCGAAGCTGAATGGGAATACGCTTCCCGTGGTGGTCTTGACCTCGCACCGTTCCCTTGGGGTGGCCCTTACGTGCGCAACCGCCAAGGCTGTTTCCTGGGTAATTTCAAGCCTTTGCACGGCAACTACGTGGACGATGGTGGTTTCCATACCGTACCTGTGGATAGCTACACCCCGAACGATTATGGCTTGTACAACATGGCCGGCAACGTGGCGGAATGGACCAGCACCGCGTTCGACGAGAGCGTTTATGATTTCGATCACGACCTGAACCCCGAGTACAGCTACGACGCCCTCGCCAATGACCCTCCCTCGCTCAAGCGCAAAGTGATCCGGGGGGGATCGTGGAAGGATATCGGGTATTACATGCAGACCGGCACGCGCAGTTACGAATACCAGGACACCACGAAGGCTTATATCGGCTTCCGCTCGGTGATGACCTACCTGGGTCGTGGCAAAGCGGTTAACGCCGAGGACCTCTAGACCAAGGAATCAGCGACCGTTACGGAACCAGCACGGACGCATTCATAGATCATTCTCTCACTCCAGACGAACCCAAAACGCAAGGACGAACGATGAAACCCGGCAGCAAGAAGTGGAAGAACTTCATGGCCAAACTGTACGGTATCGGTGCAGCGGTCGTGATCATAGGCGCTCTCTTCAAGATCCAGCACTGGCCGTTGGCCAGCTTTTTCCTCATCCTAGGTCTTAGTACAGAGGCCATCATTTTCTTCTTCTCCGCGTTCGAGCCGCCGCATGAGGATCCGGATTGGAGCCTGGTGTATCCGGAGTTGGCCACGGGCGAGAAAGCCGAGGGGGATGAGTTCAGGAAAGAGGACCAGCGCTCCATCACCGAGCAGTTGGACGATATGCTCGAGGGTGCCAAGATCGAACCGGAGCTCATCGCGAGCCTTGGCGATGGCATGCGTTCGCTGAGTGATCAGGCCAAGCAGATGGGCCAGATCACCGGTGCGGCTTCCGCGACCAACGAGTATGCGAACAGCCTGAAGAGCGCCACCCAGAAGGTGGACTCCTTGAGCGACAGCTATGCGAAGGCCAGCGAAAGCCTGGTCGGCTTGACGAACAACGCTGAGGCTGGCCGCAATGCTGGCGAAAGCCTTTCCAAGATGAGCCAGAACCTGACCGCCCTCAACGAGATGTACGAGTTACAGCTCAAGGGCAGCCGCGAGAAGCTCGAGGCGGCCAACCAGATGTTCGCAGGCATGGCGGAAATGATGACCAACTTGAAGAACTCGGTGGACGACACCAAGCGCTACAAGGAGAACATCGCCGAACTCAGCGACAATCTCGCGAAACTGAACACGGTGTACGGCAATATGCTGGCCGCCATGACCATCAGCCGCTGATCCATTCCGATCGCAAGGCAGTTAACAGGAACCTGAAACACCGGTTGGAACAAGATGGCAAGTGGTAAACTGTCCCCGAGACAGAAGATGATCAACATGATGTACTTGGTGCTGACGGCGCTGCTCGCGCTGAACGTATCCAAGGAGATCCTGGACAGCTTCGTGACGGTGAACAACGGCTTGGAGAACACCAAGCTCTCCCTGAAGGACAAAGTGGAAGGTCAATATGCCACCTTGAAGGACTATGCTCAGGAGAAACCGGCCAAATACGGTGCTGCGTGGGCCAGTGCACAGAAGGTGCAGACGGCCGGTGCCGAACTGATCGCTTACATCGATACGATCAAGGTGCGATCGATCATGGAGTCGGAAGGATGGCCACGCGACAGCGTTGTGTTGGGCGATGGCCGCCTTGTCGATCTGATGAAGGTGTCCAAAAAGGACAGTTTCGAAGAATTGACCCATATGCTGGTGGGAAGCGAGCCCGGGACACCAAGTACCGGTCCGTTCACGGCTAGTGAGTTGAAGGAGAAGCTGGAGGCTTTTAGCGCTCTTGTGAAAGCTAGTCGTCCCGAGGACACTGATCTCAGCGCGGCCATGGATCGGATCTTCAATTTCGCCGATCGCATGGATGCCTCCGGTACGATGAACAACTGGCAGAGCATCAACTTCTACCACGTGCCGATGGCGGCGGGTATCACCATCCTGAGCAAGATCCAGACGGATGTGCGCAATTCGGAGGGCGAGGTGGTGAAGCGTATGATGGACGCTGTGGAAGGCAAGAGCTTCAAGTTCAACAAGCTCACGGCCATTATCAAGCCACTGAGCAGTTCGGTGACCGTGGGCAGCAAGTACCAGGCGGAGATCTTCCTAGGGGCTTATGATGACACGAACATCCCGGAGATATACATCTGCGGCCCGGGCGCTCACGTGGACACGACCTCGAAGCCTTATAAGATCGTGGGTGAAGCCATCAAGCTACCTATGACGGGGGCTAGGGCTCAGCTTGAGCAGGCTGCGAGCAGTGCAGGGCTCAAGACCGTGACCGGTATCATCAAATTCAAGCCGGTCGGTGGCAATGAGGAGATCCAAGCCTTTACCACCGAGTATGATGTGGCAGCTCCCACCCTTGTTGTGAGCCCCACGAAGATGAACGTTTTCTATCGCGGCGTGGACAATCCGGTCAGTGTGAGTGTCTCGGGCTACATCGACAAGAACATCGCCGCATCCACCACGAACGGAACACTTTCGCGCTCTGGTGAGGGCTATATCATGCGTCCTGGCAAGGAACCGAAGGCCATGGTCAGTGCCACGGTCACCAATCCCGATGGCACCAAGAAGTCAATGTCGGGAATGGAGTTCCGCGTGAAGAACGTTCCGAACCCCCAGCCTTATTTCGGTGGCAAGAGCGTCAACGACGAGACCATCAAGAAAGCTGAATTGACCGCTGCGGCAGGTGTGATCGCCAAGATGGTCGACTTCGACTTCGATCTCAAGTTCGAAGTGATCGAGTTCAAGGTGACGATGGTCGTCAGCGGTACGCCGATCGAGAAAATGACCAAGGGCCCTGCCGTGAGCGGGGATATGCGTGAGATGTTCGCGAAGGCGAAGCCCGGGCAGAAGGTCTTCATCGAGGGGATCAAGGCGCGCGGTCCTGATGGGACCGTACGGAACCTGGGTGCGCTTTCGTTCAAGGTGTTGTAATAACAACTGATCGCTTACCACGATGAGGAACCTGAAGAACCTGCTCCTGACGATGCCCCTGCTGGTCATCGGCTTCTGTGCCGCCCCATCGGCGACGGCCCAGACGGTACTGGATGGCGCCTACATCAAGGAACATACGAAGACCAAGCGTGTGGTGCCCTACACGCATATCCGTGAGGCGGATGTGATGTGGGCCCGCCGCGTATGGCGCACGATCGACATGCGGGAGAAGATGAACCACCCGTTGTATTATCCAACGGAGGCCATCAACGATCGCAAGAGCCTGTTCGATGTCATCCGCCAGGGTCTGATGGTCGATGGTTCGATCACGGCCTATGATGCTGGTCCATTGTTGACCGACGATGAGTTCAAGAAGCCTTTGCTCGCCACCGAACTCAAGGACATGTTCACCCGCATGGACACCCAGTACACCGAGTCGCTCACGACCGGCGACATGGAGATGGTCGTGCAGGAGATCAATCTGGAGAGCCGGGACGTCAAGATGTACAAGCTCAAGGAGGACTGGATCTTCGACAAGCAGCGCTCCACCATGGACATCCGCATCATCGGCATCGCGCCGATGAAGGAGATGCGCGGTGAGGACGGTGAGATCCGTGGTTATGCCCCGATGTTCTGGTTGTACTACCCCGAGTGCCGCTATGTGTTCGCGAATTGGGATGCTTTCAACCGCGAGAACGATTCCGAGCGCCGCAGCTATGAGGATATCTTCTGGAAGCGGCAGTTCAGCAGCTACATCACCAAGTGGAGCAACGTGTACGATCGCGGCATCAGCGACTACAAGACAGGTTTGGACGCACTGCTCGAAGGCGAGGAGATCAAGCAATCGCTGTTCGAGTTCGAACACGATCTCTGGAACTTCTGATCCTGCCAGCCCTTTTCTGAAGCCCGCCCCGATGCATCGGGGCGGGCTTCTTCTTTTTGCCCTCCCGCCGTACGTTGGAGGCTTGGTGTGTCGTTCCTGCCTCATGCGCGCAGCGGATCGCATTGTGGTCCTGATACCCATAGGTGCTCTGGCCTTGGCTACGCCGCTGCATGCGCAACGGAGTACTCTTGAACCCGGCGAGGGTTGCCAGGTCGCTGGCCGTGTGATACCCTATGCCCCGTTGAGGGAG
>JBDTNF010000224.1:0-3217 GCA_039933875.1 Flavobacteriales bacterium
AGTTGTCCTGCGCGTTGCAGATGCCGTCACCGTCAGTATCACCACTGGCCGTTCCAGCGCACTGGCAGCTCGCATTGATCACATCATTGATCGTGCAGGCATTGCCGTCGTTGCATGTGCTACCGATCTGGCCCGCCAGTGTGGGACAGTTGTCCTGTGCGTTGCAGATGCCATCACCATCGGTGTCGCCACTGGCCGTCCCGGCACATTGGCAGCTCGCGTTCCAAGTGTCACCCGTGGTGCACGCATTGCTGTCGTTACAGCTCGTTCCAGGAAGCGCGGGCCCGCCGGACACGCCGAGACAATCGACCACGGGTGATCCCGCCGCGGTCGCGATCGCACCCAGGGAAAGGTTGTAGTAGCTGCCACTGAAGTTCGTTTCCAATTTCACCGCACGCACCATGTACTGTGCACCGGCGATGAAAGGGATCGCCGCATTGAGGTACGTTGTTCCAGTGACCGGCGTTGTGGTCAACCGCGTTATCGCACCGGTACCGTTGAACTTATAGATGTGATAGCCCAGCACTGCCTCGGAAGAAGCGGTCCAGCCGAAAGAAGCCACACCGGAAGCATTGCTGACGGTAAACCCCGTTGGCGGGATGATCATCTTCATACGCAGGCTCGGATCACCCATCAACGCCAGATGGGTCCTTCCAATCGAGCTCTGCCAGCCCTCGGTGAGCGGGGTATAGACACTCGAGTTGTTCATGGACACCCACGTGCTGTACCCGATGCCCTCGCCCTGGCCCATGTGTTGGAAATACCAGGCCGGGATCCCCACCCAGGTGTTCACGAGGGCATTGCCACTGGCGATGGTCGCGCGGAGAAAATTGTCCTTGTTGTCCCAATCGCCATAATAGCTGCCGAACGTCATATTGAACACCCCGCCCACAGAAGTGGTGGTCGCATAGTTCTGCGTGGTCGCGACGAGATCGGCACCGTTGAAGGTGAGCACAGTCCCCTCATATGCTTGCAAACCACCACCGCTGGAATAGGTCCACAGATAGCTCTGGTTGTTGATCAGCCCGGTGAAGTTGCCCGCATAGGGATTAGGGCCGGAGACATTCGCGGCACCCACCAGTGGGGCCATGTTCCGCCAGCCGCTGGCCGCTATCGGGCTATCGATCCACTGTAGATTATCGAACACGATGCCCCTCGCTTGTGGGGAGATGACCTTCATCTTGAAGCTGTGCGCCTTGGAGAAGTAGTTGCGCATCAACTGGACCTCGGACTGGCTGAAAGCCGGCATGTCGTACATATCCACGCGCCCCACTTGTAGTTCCACCTCGTTGGGGAAGTTGTTCTGGTCGAACTTGCCATCACCCGGAGTGTTACGGTTCTCGACACGTTGTGAGGTGGTGTTGTTCACAGTGGCATCCGTCCAAGTCCCGTTGATGTCCCCGTAGTACCCATCACACGGCCAGGCCCCGAGGTGCTGGCTATGTCCATCGGGATTGATGTTGCCTGAATAAGGAACGGGGACGTGTCCGATAATGAAAAGGGCCTTGACGTTGGCGGGATCGCTGTTGTAATGGCCAATGACCACGTTACGCACACTGGTCACCGTCGCGGAGCGGCTCACATCGCTGCGCAACACCGTCCAACCATCGCCGAGCAGATCCGTCTCAAGTTGTTGCAGTTCGGGCACCAACTGAGGGGCCAGCGTATTATCCACCAGGAGAATGATCTTCCCTCGGTAGTCCGTGGGCGGCACTTCGATACCCGAGGCGACGTAGCCGCTTCCTGTGGCCCCCCCGGCCACTCGTACTACACGGTAGTCGTAGGCGGTGCCGACCGTAACCGCATTATCCTGGTATTGCGTGGCGGTAGGCGCCGGAGTGGCGATGGCGCTGCCCCAGGTGGTGGCTGAGCGCAACTTGCGGTAGATGGTGATGCTGGTGGTGCTGGCCGCAGTGGCCCAACTCACTGTGATACGCGCCGGAGAACTTTGCACGGTGGCCGAGAGCTGCACCGCCGCTTGCTGCGAAAGGGTCTGCGCGCTACCACCAAGGGCCAGGAACAGGCCGGTCGTAAGGAAGATGTGACGTACCATGGGCAGTTGGAGCATGTTGGAGTTCATGCCCGATCCATGTGTTCCCGTGCTTGGGGGCGGGGTCCGATGCGAGGCAGTCGCGGTTCATTCCCAGGAATTCCATGGTCAGGCAGGGCCTTGTATCGCAGGCTTGCCCGAGCAGGTTACACGACCGTCAATACCCCGCTAGCGGAATGTGTGATGAACAGGGGCTACCCACCGACGGAGGGTATCAAGGGGACGTCAAAAAAATGTAGGGGCGGGGTCAGAGGCGCACCATGCGAGCCCGGCCCAAAAGGTGGTCGTCGCCATCGAGCACGAGCACCATGTAGGTGCCTTGCGCAAGTGAGCGCAGGTCAAGCCAAGGGGAATATGGTATGCGCACGACCGCGGAGCCCAGTAGATCGACCACGATCACTTTCCTGGCTTCGGGCATCGAAGGGGTAAGGAGCACCGTTCCCTGCGAAGGGTTCGGATGCAGGATCAGCTGCAGGGCACCTGCGATCTCTGCTATACCGACCTCATCGCACACGTTCCCAATACCGTCGCCATCATCGTCCTCTTGTCCAGGGTTCGAGATCCAAGGGCAATTGTCGCACAGGTCCCCGAAGCTATCGCCCTCGAAATCGGCCTGATCCATATTGCCGATCTGCGGACAGTTATCAAGACAATCCAACGCACCATCCGCATCCTGATCGGGATCCGGAGCGACCCCTGTGGTACCACCAGCGCACGTTCCACACCCATCAATGAACGCCGTACCGTTCACGACACCGGCACAATCCATGGGGATCCCAATGCAATCGCAGTTCACGTTCCACAGGTCGTTCACCGTTCCGGGATCGCTGTCGTCACAGGCGCTTCCAGGCAGCGCCGCACCACCGATCACACCGACGCAATCGTAGGCCTCGCCCAAGCACAAGCAGGTGCTTGTCCAGACATCGTTCCCCGTGCCGGGATTGTCATCGTCGCAAGCAACTCCGGGAAGCGCCGCACCACCTGGGATGCCGAAACAATCGAAGAGCAGGCCGGTACATATGCACAAGGCGTTCCATTGGTCATTCCCCGTCGAAGCATTGCTGTCATCGCATGCGGAGCCAGGCAGCGCCGCACCACCGGGCACACCGATGCAATCGATCAGTTCACCCTGGCAATCACACTCGCCGGTCCAGACATCATTGCCGG
>JBDTNF010000225.1:0-3061 GCA_039933875.1 Flavobacteriales bacterium
CACCAGCCTGCAGCGATGAGCCCACCTGGTTCACCCGGGCGATCGTCTGCCATGCGGTGCCTTGCGAGGTCCCGTTGTTCGTGTCGCTCCCGCTGGGCGAAACGTAGTACACCGTAGCGTCCGCCATAAGTGGTAAGAGAGCGAGCAGCAGGTGAAGGGGACGGATCGTCATGGAGACGCCTACGCCCCAAAGCCCTGTTCCGCTTCAAAAATTCGACAGGCCCGCGACTAGGTACGATGGATCTACACTTCGGCCCAATGACACAGAAACGTGCCGCAGAGCCACCCAAGCGCTGACATACGACTGACGCCTGCCAGCGAACACGTAATTCAAAAGAAAGGAAGACCTACTTCAGAAGCCCTTACGGCAGCTGCGCGCTCTTAATGGCCGTGGTAACCACACCGCCGACAGTCGCGAGGATGAAATCCCGGTCGTTACCAGCACCCGAGTACTTCAGGTAGCCGTCCATATTCACGTCGCCCTTGGCATACAGGTGGAGCACGGTGGTAGTGGAGTTGCCCAAGGCGACAAGCAGTGCGTCGCTGTCGTTGCTCGCCCCGGCATACCGCACGGTGGCATCCGCGTTCACATCCCCACACCAAAGGGCACGAATGGAACCACTGATCTGCATGGCATCCGTGCCATACAGGGGTACCGAGGTGGACGTGAAGTCGATCACCTGGCCGTTCGTGGCGATCGGCGTGGATGCCATCGCGCCAAGGTGGTTCCGGTGTTTCACAACAAGGTATCTACCCACCGTCGTGGCAGTGAAGACGACCGGGGATGTGCCATCCGCCGCGACCACCGTGCCATTCGAGCGCACCAAGGCAGCACGTCGCGCCACGACCGGGTAACCCGCAGCATTGGAACGCAGTTCCAGCAAGATCCAATCGATGATCGCATTGGCACCAGTGACCTGCAATTGGGTGGATGTCACCGAAGCTCCAGTGTTCTCCACAGCAAGCCCCATTGCCGTGTACGGTTCCGTGGCAGGGATCAGGCCTTGTTGCCGCAGGTTCTCCCGCATCAGACCGGTAGACCAGATCATGGCCCCGCCGAGCATCACCTTGGCACCGACGCTGTTCACAGCGGGAACGCCACACGTACCCGTGACCCTGTAGAACACTTTGGATGTGTATGGTTGCACTGAGACAGTGCCACTCCATGTCGTTCCGCTCATATCCGCCCAGCAGCCCGAGGGCAACGTGAAGTTCTGCGCGGTCGCCTGTGCGTTGGCAAAGAGCAAATGCTCCTGGGCGGGATCGATCGCCTGCACAGTGACCCGGCGCAAGTCCAGGTTATCGAGCCAGTATTGGGGCTCGGTATAGCTGTGCGTGAACTGCGTCACCGCCTGGTCGGTGAGGTTGCTCTGGAAGTAGACGACCATGTCGCGTCGTTGCGTGTCGAACGGGATGCTGCGCTCGTACACCACCGTTGGCACACCCATTTGCGAAACGCCCTTCACACCAGCACGCATGATGCCATGCACGTTGGACTGGGAACTGAATTTGAGCCTGTACCACTGTCCGCTTTGAACGCTGAACTGGTCGGGGCTTCGCAGCTTGAACTCGGGGTCCTGGCTGGAGTTGGGCAGGTAGGCCTTTAGGGCACCGGCGTCCAAATAGGTGAGATCGCGTGTCACGATCGCATTGGTGGGATAGCCCGACCAGCCGCTCACATTGCTCGCGAAGGTGCCGTTGATCACCAGGTTACCGGTCAATTCGCTCGTGGTGGAATAGGTCTCCAAACGCAGGGGGCTGCGTGTGCTGCCCACATCCTCGCTCCGTTCGTACTGCAACCGCTCCAGGGTGAAATAGCGCTGCACACCGGAGCTCAGGTTGTGGTAGAAGATGCTCAGCTCGGTGTAGGGGTTGTAGTACTTGTTGTTGGTGTAGGTCCCGAAATCCACCGTGGTCCCCGAGTAGCAGTTGAACTGCTTCATGCAGAGCTGGCTCCGGTTCAGGCAATACATGGTGTTGCCTGTGATCACATCGTTGTAGCTGGCCACGTAATACGGCGATGTCGCCCCCGGACCGTTGTAGTTCGAGTAGTCCGATACCGTGAGTTGGATGTCGTTATTGAAGAGCACGTTGCCTTCCACGCGGTTACCTATGCTTACCATGGTGTGGTCCATATGTATGCCACTCCCGCGGCAGTTGGAGACCGTGTTCGTCTTCACCTGCGTGTTCTTGATACTGAGGTTCCCGAAATAGATGCCGTGAGCGATGGGTATGTTGCTCGTGTAGTTGGTGGCCACGCTCTCCAGGTTCCCGCTGATGTTCTGCACAATGTTGTTGCGGATGATCATGCCATCGGCTGTGTCGAAGTGGATCCCACCACCATCGTTCAAGGCGGCCACCGCGTTGCGCACCACGTTGCGTTCCACCAAGGCGTTGCCCTGCACGAAGATCCCTGTGTAGCCGATGTTCTGCAGCACGTTGTCGGTGATCACCATGCTGTTGCCCGTGGTGCGCACACCCAGGTAGCCCCAGTCGTTCTCACCGAGTCCGGGCACCATGCCGATATCTGTGAGCGTGTTGAAGGTGAAGCTGGAGCTGTTGTCCATCAGGTACGCAGCGGTGGCGAAAGTGCGCTGTATGGTGAGGTGGTTGAAGTTCTGGGTGGAGCCCGTACTGCGGATGGCCTGGTAGGTGTCGGAGATGGTGCAGGTGGTCGCTTCCAAGTAGGTACTACCGCTCAGGTAAAGGGCCGGGCCGTATTGGTGCTTCAAGGCGATCCCGATGATCTTGATGTGCTGCTTCTGCCAGCTCACGTAGATGCCGTTGTCCAGCACACTGGCCTCCACCAACACGCTGTTGGGGTTGGCGTTGGCCGGGCACCACAGGTAGAGTTGACCAGCCGTCCGATCATAGAACCACTCACCCGCAGCATCCAGTTCGCTGAGCTTGTTACGCATGAAATAACCCCACGTCAGGTTGGACAGGTTGTTTCCGGTGGTGCTATGCGTCAGCGTATGACCGGTGAAGGCGCTTACCCGCGCGGTATCGTAGCTCCAGTTGGTGCTGCGGATCACGGCGGTGGTGCCGTTCCAATAGCCGC
>JBDTNF010000226.1:0-14837 GCA_039933875.1 Flavobacteriales bacterium
GATCAGCGCGCAATGCTCGCTGTCCATGTTCTCCACGGGCAGTTCCAGGGTGGTGTTCTGGGTGGCCATGGTTCAAGCCGCTTGCGCGATGAATTCGTAACCGGCGGGTTTCAACGCGAGGCGCAATTCATCATCGGTCACGGTGCCGGGCACGATCTCTACGGTCGCTTGCTTCAGTGGTATATCCACCGCAACGTCCAGCACGCCGGGCAGGGCGGAGAGGATCTTCGTCACGCTGTTCACACACCCACTGCAGGTGATGCCTGTGGTCGCGAACGAATGCATTTCGGTAGCTACATCGTAGCCTGCGGCGCGAACGGCGAATACCGCATCACGCACCGCTTGTGCCGATGGATCACCCGACAGCGTCGCGGTGTGGGCAGCAAGGTCCACACTGCTGGCCGTGAACGTTGGAACCGACATGATGGCCTTCTCCACACGCGTGGCGCAATGCGGACTGTTCATGTCGAGGATAGGGAGGATGATGGTGTGCTTGTTCATGGAGCTTTCAGAATTACACCGCAAAGCAAGGCCCGCCAAGTGCGGCGGGCCTTACATGGTTACCGGAAAGACTTACAAGCCGCTTCCGCGGGCGTGTTTGCCTACTTCTTCTTCTCCATGTCCATACCGCACATCGAGCATTTGCCGGGCTTGTCGCTCGTTACCTCGGGGTGCATGGGGCAGGCGTACATCATGGTCATCGGTTGCTTCTTCTCCTCCATGGCCATACCACACGTCGGGCATTTTCCGGGCTTGTCGCTCTTCATTTCCGGGTGCATGGGGCAACAGTACATCATGGCGGTCGGTTGCTTCTTCTCTACCAACGCCATCTCACACTTGGGGCACTTGCCAGGCTTGTCACTGGTCACTTCCGGATGCATGGGACACACATACATCTTGGCCATGGGCTGTTGCTCCTTCTTCACCAGGTCCATACCGCACTTGGGGCATTTGCCGGGCGCTTCGGTGATCACCTCCGGGTGCATGGGGCAGGTGTAGTGGACATGTTGGTCCGTGGTGGTGGCGTGGTCCGTGTGCGTGGTTTGAGCCGTGGTATTGGCGGCGAAGAGCAATGCGCAGCAAAGCACGCTCAAGCTTGCGAGTTTCTTGATGAAGTTCGTTTCCATGGGGCTCGTTTGAAGGCACTGCGGAATTGCTGTGCGCAGGAGAGGTGAAGCAATGACCGCGCCGGGTACTCACAAACACCAGCCATGTGCGACCACCCTCGACACGATCCCTTCGATGCTCCTCACCCTTTGAGGTATGCACACCCCGATATGGGATATATCACCCCCCAAGGCCTGTGGATCTGCCCCTGCCATCGCGCGACCACGTTGCATGATGGGAAGATCAGCATTTACGGCCCGTGATCGGCTGCATCGTGACCAGGACTGTATATCGGTTATCGTTGCCCCTACAGGCCTGACCTCGATCGGTGGATGACCACCGTGAATTTCATGATCCCGGTCCGATTTCAAATGGCTCTTGCTCTGTCGGGCTGCTCTTTGGGGAGATTCCCTAATGCTCTATTGGATTGAAGGAAAAGGTTCAAGGAGTGAACGAACATGAACACCGATGAGAACAGTAACCACCTATTCCCGAACGATCCTTATCCACGCCCCGCGCGAAGCAGTGTTCCATTACATCGATGACATCGCCCACACGGGGATGCACATGACAGGTCGCTCCATGATGATGATGGGTAGCAAGCTGTTGCTTGAACGACTTTCGCCCGAAGCCACAGGGCCGAACGCACGCTACCGCTGGCACGGCAGGATGATGGGCATACCCATGGACTTCTCCATCGCAGTGACGAAGTGGGTCGCGGATCGGGAGAAGTGTTGGGAAACAACGGGTACTCCTTGGATGATCATCCTCTCCTGGTATCGCATGATGTTCCATCTGGAAGATGAAGGTTCGGGAACGCGTGCCACCCTGAGCATCGACTACAGCCTGCCCAACCAGTGGTTCTGGAATTTGATGGCTCGTGTGCTCGCCCCATGGTATGCGAAGTGGTGCCTTAAGAACATGTTGGAAGACTGCCGTGCGGCTTTGGAGCAGCCGACTCCCACCTCCGCTATTTGACCACGGAGCGTTCAGCATGCCTTCACGTTGAGACAGCCTGGGTGGCCGGGCGGCGCGGCCCCTTGCAACCAGCGTACCTTCGATAGCGGATCAACGCCGGTCCCGCCGTGTTCCAACATCGCCCATGATCCGATCATCCCACTCCATCATTTTGATAGCCACCACCCTATGGGCCTTGAACACCCTGGACGTGCAAGCCCAATCCGTTTCCGGCACGGTGACGAGCCCCCTCAGCGCGCCGCTTGCAACGGTACGCGTCACGCTGTACAACAGCGACACGAGCTATTTCGCCGAAGAGCGCACCAACGGGTCGGGGTTCTTCACCTTTCCATCGGTACCCGCCGGGATTTACGAGCTGAACGCAAGCCGCGCCGACCTGGCTTATGCGCGCGTGGCGATCACCACCAACGGCATCGATCCCTTGCAGGAGGATCTCACACTGGAAGTGGACACGGTGATGGGCCGGTGGGATGTGCTGGTAAATTCACCGGAACCCCTTGGCGGCACCAACCTCTGCACCCTGCTGCCCGATGGCCGCTTGTTCTACTGCCACAACACCACGGACCCGTTCCTCTTCGACCCGGCCACCAACCAACCGCTGCTGATCCCCGGTGCGGGTGCCGTGCAGGGTTGTGTGGGCCTGGCCATGCGCACCGACAGTGCGATCGTGTTCATTGGTGGTGCGGACCAGGATGTGTACGGCCCAGGCACCAAATTCGTGAAGACCTGGAACAGCGCCAACGGCAGTTGGACGGCCATGGTGCCGGTGCTCGATGATTTCCGCTGGTACCCCAGCACCACCACCCTGCCCGATGGCCGCGTGCTTACCGTGGGCGGCGGCAACGAGAATAATCCGGAACGCACGAACACCAGTGAACTGTTGGATCCCTTCGCGCTTACCACCACGGTGGTGGATACCATCCCCATCGGCAACGAGCAATCGCCGATCGTGGTCCTGTACGATGGCACCGCGCTGATGACGCACCGCCCGCCGCAGGTCTTCGACCCGGCTACTGAACTGTGGGAACTCACCGGCGATTTCGTGCAGGGCGACCGCATGCCCAACGGCGATCACGCCGATCATGAACTGGTGGTGCTGCCCGAGGGGAATGTGGTCGCGATCGGCTACAAGAGCTTCACACCGGGCGTATATGGCAACATGGTGGAAGTGTACGAACCCACCACGGGAACCTGGTCCCTGGGCGCGAACACCACCACCGTGCGTTCGCGCCCCGAAACCGTGCTACTGCCCAACGGAAAGATCCTCGTATTGGCCGGTGAAAAGGAGGATGATGCCGACCCCACACCGACCAACCAGTATGGCTATACCAAACTATCGCACTACTACGATCCCTACACAGCCTCGTGGCGGCGCTTGAACGACATGAACTGGTTCCGCGAATACCACGCGACGGCGGTGCTGGTTCCCGATGGCCGCGTGATCGTGGCGGGTGGCGAAGGCTCGCCCGGCAATGAACCAGCGTTCAGCGTGGTGGAGGCGTTCACGCCACCCTACCTCTTCAAAGGCATACGCCCCATCATCGCACCGCTCGCCGATCGCGACCTGTTGCGCGGGCAGGACATCACCTTGGATTTCGGGCGGACCGATGCGCTTACCAGCGTGATCCTTCAAGCACAGACCATGGTGACGCACATGATGAACTGCGGCAACAACCGCTATGTGGACCTGCCCTTCACCCAGAGCGGCACGCAAGTAACCGCCACGCTGCCCGCCGATGCGCTCGTATTACCGAACGGCTTTTACCAACTCACCGCGATGGTGGACGATATCCCTTCGGTCTCGCAGCTCGTGCGGGTGCTTGGGGACTTCAGCACGGGCGTTGTGGAAAATAGTATGGGCACGAACTCAATGCGGATCGCACCCAACCCCGCATTGGATCAAGTGGTCCTCACGTTCACATCCACCGCGAATGCCGCCGCAACGCTCATCGCCACCGATGCGCTGGGGAAGGTGGTGCTCCAGCAGACTGTACGGCTCGCGGAAGGATGGAACACCATCGCCGTGGATGTGCACGAACTGGCTTCAGGGATCTACCAGCTTTCGCTGCGCAGGGCGAACGCGGCGAATAGCGGTCGGCTCGTGATCACAGGGCATTAAGGGCTTGACTTATCGAAGACGCGGCTCAATGGAGCCGCTGCCCCGAGCTTCCCACCTTGTCTAACCCTACCCGTGCTTGTGCACGCGAACTTTTGAACGCGCTGGGCGTCATCCCTGTGAGCTGTTTGAACTGTGCGCTCATGTGTGCCGCGCTGCTGAAGCCGGTGCGGTCGGCGATTTCGTTCAATGGGAGTTCGTCATAGCGGATCAGCTCCTTCACGCGTTCGATGCGTTGCAGGAGGAAATACTGTTCAATGGTGATGCCTTCCACCTCGGAGAACGCCGAGGTGATGCTGGAGTATTCCTTGTTCAACGCATCGCTGAGGACAGAAGAGAGTTTGGTCTTCGGCACGGCGAACCCGCAGTGGTGAACGACATCAATGATCAGGCTCTTCACACGAGTGATCAGTTGTGCGGTGCGGCCATCCATGAGTTCGAATCCTTCAACCTTCATGGCATCGGCCACGGCGTTCCATTGGCGTCCGTCCAGTGGCCGCTCCAATTCAACTTCACCCAGGTCGACCCTGCGGTAGGCGATGCTGTGACCATCAAGCACACGCTTGACGGCCGCCTTGCAGCGATCGCACACCATGTTACGGATGCTCAGCGTGTGGGTCTTCATGCGTGCTACTTCTTCAGTGACGATGCCAGCGGCTCCCGGGCTCAAAACCGGAGCGCGCTGGCTATCATCACCAAACCATCGTCAGTGCTATTGGATCACGATGCGTGTGCGGTGGCTGCGGCCCGCCGCATCCGTGAGTGATACCACATAGCTGCCGCCAGCCAAGGTGCTCATGTCCATGTCCAGTTGTGCGCCTTGCGCGGCGGTCCAGCGTTCTTGGTGCAGCATACTGCCATCGATACCGAACACGCTGATGGTCATGTCCCCATCGATCTTGCCCCCCCTCACGGCGAAGTGCCCGTTGCTCGGATTGGGGTAGACAGCGAAGGCGTTCGCGGCTAGTTCCTCCATCCCTACGCTGTTGCCAATCTTCACATCGTCCATGTACATATTGTTGCCGAAGTTGCTTTCGGTAACGAACATGAACAGCACATCCGGTTGGCCCAGTACACTGCCAAGGTCCACATACTCGGTGCGCCACTGCGTGGCGGTCGGGTTGAACGCGGCCGTGCCGGCCGGCGCCGTTGATAGAGTGCTACCGGCCTTGTTGTACAACGTGGACCAATTCACGCCGCAATCCGTGGAGACCTTCACCATGAGACGGTCCGCTGAAGAGGTATTGTATTGCCGGTAGGCTACGGCGAAATCGAGCGTGGTGCCTGGTGTCGCGGTACTCAGGTCCACTCGAGGCATCATCAAATAGTCCAGTTGCCCGGTGATGTTCATGTCGCCCGAATAGTGGTCCATCTTCGTGCACCCCGTGCTGAGTCCGAAACCGCCTACAGTGTTGCGTGTCATCAGGTTGTTCGGGTTGAAGTGCACATAGTTCCAGCCAGTGGGTGGGAACGTTGTGGATGTGAACCCTTCAGTGAACGGTACACTCTGAATGGGATCGATGGAACGGAAGCTGCCTTGCAGTTCATCGTTCAGCTGGTTCATGTCTTCGGTGCCGTTCGGCATCTCGCACCACACGTTCAGTTGGTGCGCGCCGCTTGTAAGGGCGATGCTCGGCAGGGTCACATCGGTGGCCCCCCCGGGAGCAAGGGTGCCGGTCCATGAATACATTGTGGCGGCATCACCGTCCAAGTGGACGTGGATATCGACCATCATCAGGTCGTTGGCACCCATGTTCGCAAGGGTGACGACCGGTGCGATCGACGCAGCGCATACGTCGTGGTCCGTGGCGTAGAACTTCGTCGCGGTGGCTACGATGGCCGGTGAAACGATGGCGGTGATCGCTGCGTCATCGTTCAGTGGTGTTGGATCGATCCGCACCACCTTGTTGCCGGTGTAATGGGCGTACCAGATGCGGCCATCAGGACCCACCTTCACACCCATGATGCCGGTCATGCCGGTGGCGACGGTACCGAGCAGCGCAGGCGTTCCGGTCACGTCGTAGATGCGGATGTCGCCGTTGGTGTGGTCGCTCACGATCAAGCGGCCTTGCACATAGTCGATGCCGCATGGCTGTGTGGTCCAGGTGTCTACGATCTCCACCGTTGCGCCCTCTACCTTCTTATAGCTGGCCAGTGGTTCGTTGGAAGTTCCGGGTACCGTAAGGTTGCCGGTTTCAGTTCCGGTATGCACGTTCAGCCGCTTGATCTGCTTGCTGCCGCCATCAATGAAATACAACCAGCCATTGTCGCGGTCGAGCACCATGTGGCTGGGGATGTTGGGCACACGTGTCACCGGTACATCGATGTACCGCCAGATCTTGCCCGCGCTGTGATCGTCGTACCCTGAGCCGTGATCCTGCACGAAATCATACCGGCAGATGTTGCCGAAATGGCCATCCATCACCCAATAGACCTTGGCGCTATCCGAAGCGATGCCCATGGCGAAGGGGCTTTGGTGTAGCATGTCCAGGTGGCTTCCCAATGGATATCCACTCACCCAATTGTTCTGGAACACCGTGGCGAAGATGTTCGGATCGGCGCTCCAAAGGGCGGGTCCCATGAAGGTGCTGGTAGGTGATGCGGTATTCTGCACTTCGCTCACCGCCGCCCATTCGCCGTTCTCCGAGAAAGCCATGGCGCTGGCCTGGATCATGAAGTGACTGCTGTGGGTGTCTTTCTTGTACACATCGGTTTGGCCCGGCAGGCCGGCGTTATGCACGATCACCATGCTGCCACCGTTACCGGTGCCCTTGTTCATCACCCACAGTTCGTTACTCATGGGTTTGAAATCGAGGTCGCGCGGTTGGCTTACCTGGTCCGTGCTGGTAACGATGGTGGTGTAGGTGAGCGGATCGGTCAGGTATCGATCGATAATGGATTGGCCGAACGCCGACGCGCCGGTCAGGGCATAGGCACCGAGCAATAGGTTCGTTCTCATGGCTTCGTGGTATTGGCTTAGTTCAATTGGAAACTCCGAGGGCGCCTGTTCAGCGCTTCTCAAAGCGGGCCATGCCCTTGGCGCCGGTAGCGTCGGTCAACCGAACCACATACACACCAGCAGGTAGCGTAGCGATCTCCAGCTTGCCAGCGCCTATGCGTGCCTTCAGCACCTCGCGGCCCTGAAGATCCAGCACGGTGGCGTTCGTCCAGTTCGCACCGCTCACGGTCAATACATCGGTAGCAGGGTTGGGACTTACGCCCACGTTCGCCGTGTTCAACTCCTGTACACCGTTGGCATCGGCCAGCGCATCGTTGATGGCCTGGATGATGGCGGCGTTGTTGCTGGCCGAATAGCCTAGTTCGTTGTAGTAGACACCGTGCGCATAACCACCACCCAACACGATCACGGTGGGCATGCCCATGCCGCCGTAGTAAGTGGTCTGTGCGCTCATGCCGGCGAACACCGGATGCGTCAAGCCGAGTCCCGTTCTCCAACTAAGGATCTGGGAACAGGTGACCGAATTCGTGTAGCCGATGCTGTAGAATTTCACACGGGATGGATCGGAGCTGTTAGGGATGACATTGGTCGATATCCCCTGGGTAGCAGGGCCGCAACTCGGGCAACCCATCATCACAAGGTCTATGACCACGCAGTTGCCTGCTTCCAGATCGGCGAAGAGGTGATGCGAGACCCCATCGCAATCGTTGGCGGTGAAATCGAGGGCTGTGGTTTGCGCCTGAAGGCCTGTGGCCAATGCGAGCGCGGCAAGTAGGGTAAAAGTCTGTTTCATGGTCTTGGTTGTTAGGTGTTGTTCTTCGTGTGGTTCAGTGAATGATGGAAATGGCAGTGCGTGCGAACCGACCTTCGACGTCGGTGAGTTGAAGTGTGTAAAGGCCCGATGCCAGCGAGGGCAATGCAAGCGCCTGCCCTTGTGCTGCGCTGGCGAGGGTGCCCTGATGTACCGTCCGTCCTGCGGCATCAACGAGCGTCGCCTTCACGGTCCCGGTGCTTTCGGACCAGCGCACGGTACAGGAGCTCGCGACAACCGGGTTCGGCCAAACAAGCGCCGCATCATGCATCGCGTGCTCTGCGATCCCGTTCGGATCAACCACCACGAACTGGCCCATCATGCCTTCGTCCTCGTGCATCAGCAGGTGGCAGTGGTACATGTAGGGCATGTCCGGATCGGCGAAGTCATCGAACCGCGTGATCACACGGGCGCTTCCTTGCGCGGGTACGTACACCACATCCTTCCAGCCGTTCTCCCAGTCCTCCGGTGCGGCGCCATTGCGGTCAAGGATGTTGAACTGGATGTCGTGGATATGGATGGGGTGTGCCACCATGGTGTTGTTGGTGAACTCCCAGATCTCGGTGGCGCCCAATTCAACGGTTTCATTGATAACGTCCATGTCGAAAAGGGCATTGTTGATCTCGAAGGGCCCCTCGATCATCTCCATGGGTCCCATGGATTGCGGACTGAGGGTGAACGTCCGCGTGACATCCGCATCGGCTGGGTCGTACTGAACGATAGGGACCAAGGTGCCCGGTACGGCGGTGATGGCGTCGGGAGTGGGGGCGGTGACACTGAAGCTGAGTAGAGGGAAATCAGCACCGTTCAGGGCGTTCTCAGCATACCCGTCCAAGGTGGCCATGCCGTTGCCCACTTGCGCGGCGCCGATTATCCCATTGGGCAACTCGCTGTTGTAAGCCATGAGTTGGAAGGCTGAACCCTGCTGGCCGTTCAAGTCCACCAGCAATTCCACCCGCTCACCCGGCATCAATTGCAGGCGTGTGCGTTGCACGGGAGCGGCGAGCAAACCTCCGTCGGTTCCGATCACCTGCATGGCAAGGCCATTGCTGAAGCCCAGTTGCAAGGTGCGCTCGCTGGTGCCGTTCAGGCAGCGCAACCGCACCACTTGGGCGGGTACGGTGGCCACGGCGTTGCGCACACCGTTCACGATGACAACGCTGTCAAGCCCGGTATGCAGCATGATCTGGCCATCGACGATGGCTTTCGTCTGCAGGATCAGGGGGATGTCGTCGACGCCATAGGTGCGTGGCAACAGCAGGGCGGTTTCCTCGTCATCGCGCACGATGATCATGCCCGCGAGGCCCATGCTCACCTGGTAGTCCGTGAGCCCATGTGAATGCGGGTGGTACCAGAAGGTGCTTGCCCTGTCCATCACCGTGAACATGGGCGACCATGTGGTTCCAGGTTGGATCAAGGAATGTGGCCCACCATCGGCCATGGCCGGAACATGCAGGCCGTGCCAATGCATGGTGGTGAGGTCGGGCAGGGTGTTGGTCACGTTCAGCGTCACCTCCTGACCCTGCTGCAGGATCAGCGTTGGCCCCAGCAGGTCGCCGTTCATGCCGTAGGTGTTCACCACTTCGCCCGCATGGAACTCCCAGGTGCCCTCCTGCACGGTAAGCTGCATATTCGCCCCGCTGAGTGTGCCTGGAATAGGTAGTGGCACTTGTGCATGGCATAATGCACAGAGGAACACGGTTGCCCATGCACAAGAGCGCGCCTGATGGATCCGAGCTGCGTTCATCAGCATCATGCTTTGCGGACGTAAGCATGCGAGCAGGCTCCACCGGCAAGCAACCGTATCTCCTCCGGTTTGTCAGCGAAGAACGCGTCACTCGCCTTGCGCACGCCGGGGTTCGTATCGTTCCCGCTGACCGTTACACCCGGTATGTGATAGTCCATCAGCACGATCAAACCCCCTCGGGCCATTCGGGGGTACACGCCTTGCAGGCCGTGCTTGATCAAGCCGGCGTGGTCATCCACAGAGCCCCCAATGCCAAGGTCCACGTGCGCGAAGGCGATCGTGTCAGGGAGTTCCGTTGGTACGGTGTCGAACAGGTCGCCAGCGTGCACGACTGGATCGGGCACTTTGTACGTGCGCATGTGCTCATCGAAAATGCTGCGGATGTCCCGTGCCGATCCCAGTTCCAGATCGAACCGGTCATAGACGTGCAGCTTCCGCGAAGGTTCGCGCGCTTTGATGAGGCTGCCGAACACTACTGCTGTGCTTCCGGTGTAGCAGCCCAGCTCGACGAAGTCACCCGGCACTTCGCGATCAAAGAGATCTTCGATCAGCAGCGCGAAGTTCGCCACCTGTTCGGGGCTCACCATATCCTCCCGGTGATCGAAAGCCTTGGCGAATTTGTATGGGAACCGCAGCTTGTAGAGCACCCTGTTCATCAACTTCACGGAACTTGGCACTCCCCATCGATCCGAACCCGGCCACTTCAAAGGACCCTTACGCATCGTACTCCTTCATTTTGGTTTTGTGGATACTCTCCATTCACGGTGACCCGCAGCATACTTTGTAGGCATCGTAGAAGGCGACCGGGGGGAACAGGAACGAAATGCCAATGGCAGTCCCACCCGGAACCTCTTGCGCGCTATCGCGCGAATGAAAGCGGCCTAGATCCTCAACCTGCCGATGGCAAGGAGGTCGGGCTTGGCCACACGCAAGGGCGGGCCGTGTTCTTCGATCCGTCCCGAGCGATCATGCAGGGGACCCAGCGCGCGAACCTCAGTGAAGTCTGCCATCTGGTTAAGTGCTGGCACGAAATGCACAGTGCCATGGCGCTCGAACGCACTGATGTCACTTTGCACGCTGGTGAAATCGCAGCACAGCAGTTTGATGGTCGCATTGTCGGAACTGGGTAGCACAGGCATGCAATCCTCGGCCTGGCCCCACATCGCTACGACGCGGTCGCTCGAGTAGCATGTCATCTTCCAGAATGCGGGCATGGCGGTAGCTGCCACAAGCAACAGCATGGCACAAACGGATCCGATCCTCAATCCAATGGATTTCTGCTTCCGCATCGGTTCAAAGATGGTACAAAGCAACCACAGATAAAAGGGCATTAACCGGAGAGGGTTGGAGGGCAATGGATCGATCGAACTATCCACCCCGGGATCGATCCATGCCTTACCTGCTGTCATTCTTCCGGCGCAGGTGCGAAAGAACCTGAACGCCCAGGAGTATGATCGTGGCGACGCCTACAGCGAACAAGAGGCGACCGACTTCACCTGCTAGCAGTTGTTCCCCAATCGATCCTGCTCCTTGTTGCATACTGCTCGAAAATGAGGAACGAAGCTAAGTGCGTGTGTATTCACCTTGTCAGTTTCATATCAACGATCACACGGAAAGAGTTGCTAGACCGCCTCCGGACGGTGGGTACCACGACAGGCGACCTAGCTATAGGCAAACGCGAATATCCACAAAGCGCCCGCAGGGCGTTTCATGGTGCTCGTGATGGCGCATGCAACAGGGCGCTACCGGTGTCATGTACTTGTGCGGCACCCACAACGTGCGCTTAACTGCCGGGTACTGCACCAACTCACATCCCCGCAGATAGTAGTGAAGGGGGAGATCGAAGAGGGGGTCGAAGGCAGCGATGTGCAGTTCCATTGTCAAATGCCCTGTGACCAAGCCATCGGGCAGGCGCAGGCCGGAGCGGCCCGCGCGCATACTGTAGTAGTGATAGGGCGTACGGCAGAAGCGACCCAGGTGCAGGCGCTTGGGTGTGCGCTGGCCTTGCGTGCGGGCATCGGCCCGCAGCAAAGTGCGCATGAATTGGGTCAGTGGTGCACGACACGGCAACATATCGCGTTTCATCAGCCCACTCAAAATGAGATGCTCGTCCAGATATACCACAAGTTCTATGCGCGGCCGGGTGCCTTGCATGTGAGGTATCTCCACGCCGAACTGCTTGATGCGCACGGCCAACAAAGCTTTGGGATGCCCGGCATCCGCCAAATACCCGGAACCCGGTAATTTGTGGAGTGGTCAATTCCATTACGCCGTCGCCCTATGCCGTTTCTGCTCCGGAACTGCTCCGGAGGGAGGATCAGCCTCTGTCCTTTCCGTTTTCTTCTTTGCACGGATCAAGGTTGTCGCCGATCGAGCCGCTTGATCCTTCGCCCAAGCCAATACTTGCTCAGTTCAAGTGATCAAATCAGCCATTCGAGCGGCGTGATCGTAGGATCACGCGGCGCATTGCTGCGCTCGATCCATTTGTTCCTTCGGTCCGGGGAGTTGATCCTTCGCTGAAACGATCAGATCGTTGGACCATGCGGCTACATCTTCTGCTCGAGCCATTGGATACTTGGCTCAAGCACGATGATCCGCTGCTCGCGAGGCCCCAGCCTTTATTCAGATCATTTTCTACCCAACTCAAGTGAACTGGTCCTTCGCTCAAGAGATCCGATCGTTGTGCTAAGCACGGCTTTCAGGTTTGTAAAGGGCATAGTCCTCAGGAATGTGCCAAAACGTCATCGCTGGTTGTTAAATTATTCAGGTAGAGGAACCGCGCCGCAACGCCCGCCCAGTGCGGTATTGGAGGGGTTATCAACCGAACATCTGGCCCAAACCCAACTCGACCGGTTTGCGATTCGCTCCATGGCCAGCGATATCCACCAGGAACGCCGAGGCCAAAGTCAAGCGAAGGACTCGAAACCCAAGTAAAACCAAAAACGAGCAACAATGGAGATCATCAAAGCAGGACTCAAGGGTTTGAAAGCCCCTGACCTCGTCGGTAAGACGACGCACGTGCTGGACCACATGACGGCGAACCCGAATTTCGCGACCCCGTCACCCAGCCTGGCCGACGTGACCGCTGCACGCGCTGCCCTAGTGACCGCGATAGCGGAAGCTGAGAGCGGTGCGCACGCGGCCATCGCGGTGAAGAACGCCTCTGCCAAAAACCTTGCCCGTCTCCTCACCGCAATGTCACGTTACGTGAACAGTGCGGCAGCGGGCGATGTGGCCAAGGCCGTGAGCAGCGGGTTCGAACTTGCGAAAACGCCGGATCCGATCGATCATCTGGATGCCCCCACCAAGTTCGAGGGAAGTACCGCCGCCAAAGCAGGTCAAGTGGATCTGCGCTGGAAGGGGGTGCGCGGCGCGCGCATGTACATAGTGTACGTGTGTGACGGCGACCCCAAGACGGGTGTGTGGAAAGCGGTCGGCATGACAAGCCGTGCCCGCTTCACGGTATCCGGTCTGATCACCGATCAACTCTACGCGTTCCGCGCTGCCGCACTGGGTGTGGTGGGCGAGGGCCCTGTGAGCGATATCGCATCGGCCAAGGCCGCGTGATCGCAGGCCGCAAGGCACGCGATCGTTCTTCCTCTTCAATGCAACAGCCCCCGGGGCCCTGGATTAACCTCCGGGGTTCACCGGGGGCTGTTGCATTGCACCCCTTGTTCAGCGTAACACCTGCACTGGTAGTTGCCCGATGGTTCTGCCTTGTCCATCGCTTGCTCGCAACAAATACGAGCCCGGCGCAATAGTCCCCAGGTCCAATTGCTGGCTTCGGCCCGGTACGGCCAACACACAACGCGCAGCGTTATCGAATAAGCGCAATACTGCGTCCTCGGCATCTTGCAGTTCAACATGTAGCATTGTGGACGCAGGATTGGGCCAGGCGCTGAATCGGGTCATCGCCACAGTCGCCAATCCGCTTGTAGTAGAGTTCAATGTCGCGGTGCGGTAGTTCACCACTCCCGTCGCCTCGTCGCTCCAAACTACGTGGAAGGCACCATCGGCGTAAGCGATATCCGGCGTACGTTGGGAACCCATCAGGCTTGTGTTCACCGTGTCGGGTGCACTGAGTCCGGACAGGCCGGTGGTGCTCCAACTGAACAGAATGTTCAGTTCCCCTGCGACATCCTGTTCCCACACGATACCCACTGTATCGCCTTGGCCCGCGATACGGGGATAGTTCTGCACCGTAGCAGCCGTTTGTCCGGGATGCACTTTAACAAGACCGCCTGTGCCGAAGTCGCTGAGAGCCGCGCTGCGCGCATCCACCTTACTACCATTCAGTGCGCCCGACATCCACACGTAGCGCACGGAATCGCCAGCGATATAGCCATCAGGTCCGGTGCTGGGGCAGCCAGCCAGGTTCCAATTGGTGGGATCGAGCAAGCCGCCGACGGAATAGGAAGCGCCACCATCCGCGCTGGCCGCACCATAGATCACGCGGATATTCGGCCCTGCGTTGCGGTACAGGGGTACCACCACATCATTTGTCGCCACCACCTGGCTGGGGCAGCAATCGCACACGTTTCCGGGTGCGAAGGGTATGCTCACATCCACCGCTGGCTGGAACATGCCGCCGCTCATGCGTGTCGTTACGTAACGTGCGTTCGCGAAGCCATCATCGAACTGCATGTACTGCACCACCGGTTCGCCTGCATTCCCGATAGCGATGCTCGGGAACCGAGTCCACGGGTCGTTCGTGATCCTGACGGTGTCTCCCCACGTGGTTCCTCCGTCAAGTGAACGACGAACGTACATCGGCATCACATCCTCCGGTGTGGCCTTGTAGCTGATCCACACCTCGTTGCCCAAGGCTGCGATGTCCCCCCCCATCCAGTAGTCTATCGCTGGAGGCGTGCTCATATAGGTCACCTGTACGGGCATATTGAAGCCCGTTCCATTGCCTACTGCAACGAAGTTGGCTTTCATGCCGGATTCACGGCCCCACAATACCACCGGGTTGCCATCGCCGTTCATCGCGATCCGCGGCCGTGTGCCCCCATTGGAGGCAGTGGAAATAGGTTCTGCCGCAGACCAACTTATGTTGGTGTTCTGGGCGCATAACAAGCCTATGCACAGGCTCGCAGGTAACAGGATGGATGTACGG
>JBDTNF010000227.1:0-19189 GCA_039933875.1 Flavobacteriales bacterium
GGTCCGTTGAGGACGCCTGCACAATCGTAAACGTTCGTGCTATCGCTTACGCAAAGGCAATCGCCACTCCAGACGCCTGACTCACCCGTGGCCGGGTTGACGCACGGCGTTCCGGGGAATGCGGTGCCGCCCAGGGTGCCGGCGCAATCGTAATAATTGCCAGTGTCGCTCACGCACACGCAGGCCATGTTGAAGTAACCTGTGATGAAGGTGATCGAGTCATTGGTGTAGGTGCATGTTGTGCCGGGAAGGGCGCTGCCGTTAAGCACACCGAGACAATCAAAGTAGAAGTTGGAACTGTCCGGAGTGCAAACGCAGGCCGCGCTCCAATAGCTCGTGGTGTTCGGGTTGTTGTCGCCGTCCTCGCAGAACATGCCGGGCAGGGCCGTTCCGTTGAGGATGCCCAGACAATCGTAGGTGTTCACCCCACCACAATTGAAGGTCAGGTTCGTGTAGGCGGTGTCAAGCAGGAAGGTGAATTGTGCGCTGTCGGCAGCTGTTATCACCATCCCGCCGCATTGCGTAGTTGCTACGAGGTAGGCGATCGTGACGGGGATGCCCATGGCCGTTGAGAATGTGCAGGTCGACGGATCGACCACCACCTGTTGAACGACCAGCAGGACGCCGTTGGCATCGGTGACTTGCATGTCCACGGTCTGTCCGGGATAGCAGTTGTTGACGACGCCTGACACCACCCAGGTGTAGGGCTGCTGGGCCATGGCGGTCATGCCAGCGATGCTGGCAAGACCGAAGGCGAGGGAGCGGATCAGTGATCTCATGGGTCTATCTCTTGAGGTTCTTGAAGTAGTTCGCCTCCATACACGGAGGAAGCCGGGCAAGGGTTGGGTCGTTCGTTCGGTTTTTACTCTCCGTCGAGCGCTCGGTCGATTAAACCATCCTCCGCATCGTTCGGCAGAGTAACCTTCAATTGGGGAGTGCGCTTCATCTCTTGTTCGATGCTCCAGACCGCGTTGGGGTTACGTGCCCAGGCCCTGCGCGCGATGCCATTGTTCACATCCCAATGCAACATGCTCTTCAGGCGGCGAGCGCTATCGGCACTTCCGTCCAGCACCATGCCGAAGCCCCCGTTGATCACCTCGCCCCAGCCGACGCCGCCACCGTTGTGCAAGCTGATCCAGGTCGCACCCCGGAAAGCGTCACCCACGAAATTCTGTACGGCCATATCCGCCGTGAAGCGCGAGCCGTCGCGGATGTTGCTGGTCTCGCGGTACGGACTGTCCGTGCCGCTCACGTCATGGTGGTCGCGTCCCAGCACCACAGGCGCGCTGATGGTGCCTTTGGCGATGGCATCATTGAACGTTGATGCGATGCGCATGCGCCCTTCGCTGTCCGCATAGAGGATGCGGGCCTGGCTGCCCACCACCAATTTGTTCTGCTGCGCATTGCGGATCCAGTGCAGGTTGTCCGCGATCTGCTGCGTGATCTCTGGCGGGGCTTCCTTCAGCATCGCCTCCAGCACATCCCCCGCGATGCGGTCGGTGGTATCCAGATCCTTTGCGTCACCGCTTGTACACACCCAGCGGAACGGACCAAAGCCATGGTCGAAACACATCGGCCCCATGATGTCCTCCACATAACTCGGGTAGCGGAACTCAGCGCCGTTCTGTCCAGCGATGTCCGCCCCGGCACGTGCGCTTTCGAGCAGGAAAGCATTGCCATAGTCGAAGAAGTACATGCCCTGCGCCGCGAGGCTGTTGATGGCCTTCACCTGGCGTTTCAGGCTTTCCTGGACACGCTCTTTGAACGCCACCGGATCCTTCACCATGAGCGCGTTGCTCTCGGCGTAGCTCGTTCCAACAGGATAGTAGCCGCCCGCCCACGGATTGTGCAAGCTCGTCTGGTCGCTGCCGAGATCCACCTTGATGCTGCGCGCTGCAAGACGTTCCCAGAGATCGACCACATTGCCGAGGTAGGCGATGCTGTGTCCTTCGCCTTTCTTCTGCCACACCAGTGCCGCATCGATCGCGGCGTCCACGTCGTTGATCACATCGTCCACCCAGCCCTGGCTCTGGCGTTTGTGCGCAGCGGTGGCGTTCACCTCAGCGCAGAGGGTCACCACGCCGGCGATGTTGCCAGCTTTGGGTTGTGCTCCGCTCATGCCACCGAGCCCGCTGGTCACGAAGAGAGGCGAATGCGGCCTCACCCCCGGCCCCTCTCCGGTGGAGAGGGGGGCAGGTCGGTCCAACATGCGAACAGCGTTCAAGATGGTTATGGTGGTGCCATGCACGATCCCTTGCGGACCGATGTACATGTAGCTGCCGGCGGTCATCTGGCCGTATTGCGACACGCCGAGCGCGTTCATGCGTTCCTGATCGTCCGGCTTGCTGTAGTTGGGGATCACCATGCCATTGGTCACCACCACGCGCGGCGCATCGGTGTGGCTGGGGAAGAGCCCCAACGGATGGCCGCTGTACATCACGAGCGTTTGCTCGTCCGTCATTTCGCTCAGGTACTTCATCGTGATCCGGTACTGCGCCCAATTCTGGAACACCGCGCCATTGCCGCCATAGGTGATCAACTCGTGCGGATGCTGTGCCACGGCCGGGTCCAGGTTGTTCTGGATCATGAGCATGATCGCCGCCGCTTGCCTGCACTTCGCCGGATAGTGTTCGATGGGCCGCGCGCGCATCGGATGGTCCGGACGCAAACGGTACATGTAAATGCGGCCGTGCTCCTTTAACTCTTGCGCGAACTCAGGCGCCAGGGTGGCGTGGTGGGTCGAAGGGAAGTACCGCAGCGCATTGCGCAGGGCGAGTTTTTTCTCTTCGGCGGTGAGGATATCCTTGCGCTTGGGGGCGTGGCTCACCGAAGGGTCGATCGGCTTCGCAGGAGGAAGGACATCGGGGATGCCTTCGCGGAGGACTTGTTGGAAGAGGGCGAGTTCGGAGGCGGTCGCGGTGGACATGCCGCGAAGATCGGTGCGAAGGAGGGACTATCGTACGATCATGAAACGTTGCGGGGCGGAACCATCCATCCGCAACACATATGCCCCGGTCGGGAGGGCCTGCACATCAATGCGCTCGTTCGCAGAAGTGATCCTGTGCGTGGCGACGACGCGGCCGTTGAGATCGATGATGGAACAGTTCGTGCCAGGCGTGGCGCGGGAGAGCAGGAGATGATCTGAGGCGGGGTTGGGAGCGAGGACGATGGCCGACGATGCTTCACCAAAAGGGACGGACAGGGTGATGATATGCTCGTCCGTATCGACCGTCCCCACCGTGTCCCCGCCAATGACGGAGCCGATCAGTACATATTCCTCGAACGATTCAAAATAGTTACCGTGGAGCCAGTTCAATCCGATGCCCGCAGTGTAGAGCACTCCGAATTCTTCGTCGGGTGCTCCATCGCAATAGCCCCGCACAGTGGTGGAAACCGGCGCGCTCGTTGGTGGTTCGAACGGAACGCTCATGAAGCGCCCGGTGCCGCTCAAAGGATCCGTGATCAACTTGCAGCCGTAGGTATAGCGCCCTTGTGCATCCAGACCATGCTGCGCAATGCACATCAACGAATCGCTCCACCATTCCACCTCGTTCCTATGACCGATCAGCTGGCCGGGGTAAGAGGTCAGTAGATCGGCCCATGGCAATTCTGGCCGTCCGGCCATCCATGTGTCACCCAATATGGTCTGATGAGCATAGGTGACGTACACCGGGCCGCTCCAATAGCTGGTCCATTCCCAGCGATGGTCGACCATCGCGCCGTCGAAGATCAGGGCTCCTTCGCCCGGGACGCCATCGTTCACGGTGAATTTGTAGAGCCTAGCATGCCCGAACTCGCTCGAGATGCCATCGGTTCCTCCAGCATCAATGCTGTCTCCACTACATCTCCAGTACTAAAGGGGAAGACATCTTGCAAGGATGGGATCAACCTCCCCACATCTGGCCCCTGCACCCCGATGAGTTCATGACCGCTCCAACTTAACACACCATAGGTATCGCTGATCACGATCGAACCGCCGTCGGACAATCCGATCACCGTACGCTGAACATCGTTACCGAAGATCTGCGCTATGTCCTCCGAATTCACCGTAGCGGTCACATTCGCTGTCGTGTCGAAAAGCCACGAGTCACCCAGGTTCGCATTTGGCATCAAAACGAACGATGCTGGATCGTGGAAGTACCAAATGCCTGGCGCGACATCGACTTTTCGTTGCATGAATTGCGGCTGGTCGAGCAGAAGGAAGAGTCCAGGTGCGGTACAGGTATCGCACACCTCGGCGACCAGGTTCAACTCATACCGGAAGCTATCCACCCCTAGCGTATCGATTTCCATGACGCGGATCTGGTTGCTGATCGTGTCGGTACAGTCGTTGGAATAGTTGTACTTGTAGGCCGGGTTGAGCAGCGCCCAGTCCTGTGCACTCGTGACTTGGGCAAGTGCTGAGCCTAAAAGGACGAGGCTCACATTCCTCATCGGGCTATTATGAACCGCTTCGGCGCAAAACCTTCGATCATCAGCAAGTACGCACCGGGCTCCAACTGATGCACATCGATCCTGTCACCAACGGATCCGATCGCATCCGCTGCCACTGTACGTCCGTTGAGATCAACGATCGAAATGCCACGGCCAGGAAGTGCCGGAGTGAGGATCAACTGGTCCGAGGCTGGATTGGGAAATATGCTGAGATGCGGCCTTGGGTCGACATCCTCAATTCCAACGTTCAGAACGGGAATATACCCGAGGGTATCACCGGAGATCACCGACCCCAGCCACTCGAACGCATCCCCATCGTTAACCTGGGCCATTTGTCGACGCCGCAAGCCGACCTGAGCACTGATGATGAGTTCATTTTCATCATACCCCATGATGTCCACACACGAGGCGCCGCTCATGAAATCTGAGGCCAGGAGGGAGATCTGCCAGGGTTGTCCTGGATTGAAGATTTTCGAGCGGATACGATAGAAACCGTTCTCATCCAGACCATGCTCGGCGACCATGCTCGCGGCACCCCCATCGTACCACGAGGGGAAAGTGCTGTCGGGCACTAGGTATTGCCCCGGATAACTGAGCGCAGCGTCGAGCATCTCGAATCTTGATCGAGAGGCCCAAAGGCCGTAACCTGTGCCATGGGTACTGGGATACGAATTGATCCAGTAAGCCCAGTGGGTCGGTCCATCGAAATAAATCGAGTCGGTGTAATCGGTACGCGATGTCACCGTGATCGAGATTGTTTGATGCCAATAGATCTGATTATGACCGGCGCCCTCCGTGAACGCAAAAACATCACCGGCCTGGTATGGATATAGGTCGTTCAGCGTAGGGATGAGAGTGCCAAGGTCGGGACCATGAACTCCGATCTGTTCCATTGGCGAGTTTCCAGCCAGGTGCCAACGGATGATCCCGAACGACTTGCTCCAAATTATCTCATCACCAGCGTCGGTTACCAGTGTCTTGACGGAGTCCGTGATCCCCAGCACTGAATTCAGTTCAGCGGAGACGATGGTAGCCGTTGATCCCGTGGATGGCTGGAACAACCAACTCTCACCAGGGCTCCCAAGTGGATGAAGGACATACGAGGCGGTGTCGTTGAATTCCCAGATATCGTTGTGTACTGCGCAACCGCGCATGAGGAACTGAGGGACGTCGATCTGGAGTGCCCCTCCACATTGCGCGGTGACCACCGCGATATTGTTAAAGGCGTATCGAACACTGTCCGAGCCAAGGACCTCGGTTCCTTTGATGAACACCTGGTTGCTGATCGTGTCGGTGCCGTCGTTGGAGTAGTTGTACTTGTAAGCGGGGTTAAGCAAAGCCCAGTTCTGCGCAAGTCCAGTGAACGTCAAGAGCGTTCCGGCAAGGGTGAGGAGATCGCGCATGGCCCGTTGTTCCTGAATTGAAGGTATGACGTCCTTCGGCCTGGGAACGCTGCTCAGGACAAAGTTCCTTAGCCCTGCACCTTCCGCACCGCCTCATGCCCATAGGGACAATGCCGGCAGTTGTTCCCGCAGCAATGGCCACGCTTCAAGTGGTACTGCTCGGTGAACACGATATAGCCCTCCTCCGAGTAGTAGAAGTCGCCCTTCTCAAGACCCAGGCGCTCGACACGCTCGTCCTTTTTGGGCTCTTGGGGGCTCTCCATGGGGATCCGTGTGGGAGAACACCGAACGACCGCTGTGGTTCGCTGGTCGGGGAATTCCGGCGCCAAGGTTAAGACATCGGCGGCCCGGGCTGTTCACGATCGGTGGTTCATCGCTTGCCTGGCCGCTGTGTTCCGGGGCCTGGATACGCCGCTAGGTTCGCACTTTGCCGGGCGTGCGCTCCGTTGAATGATGAACACGAGGAAGATGTTGAAGACCGGTTTCGTGATAGGGGTACTGGCGTTGTCCGTTGTGACCGATGCCCAGGCGCAGCCCAGCGCCAAGCGCTACACCGCCGAGGAGTACATCACGCAATGGAAGGAGGTGGCCGTGAAGAAGATGAAGGAGCACGGCATCCCGGCGAGCATCACGCTGGCACAAGGCCTGCTGGAGAGTGGCAACGGGAACAGCGCGCTGGCGCGCGAGGCCAACAACCACTTCGGTATCAAGTGCACACCGGACTGGACCGGTGGCCGCAGCTACCACGACGATGACCGCAAGGACGATTGCTTCCGCAGTTACAAGGACGCTGCGGAGAGCTATGAGGACCATGCGAAGTTCCTACAGAAGCCACGGTACGCCGCGCTGTTCGAACTGAAGCCCACCGACTACGAGGGCTGGGCCAAGGGCCTGAAGAAAGCCGGATACGCCACCGACCCGCACTACCCGACCAAGTTGATCGAGCTGATCGAACGCTACGATCTGAACAACCTGGACCGTGGTGTGGATGTGGCCTACAAACCTGCGGTGGTCACACCGAAACCGGCACCTGCGCACAGCGGCCGTCGCTCGCATCGCGACGACGGGGACGTGATCACCATCGGCGCCGGACGCGAAGTGGAACAGTTCGAGGGACGCATCAAGTTCGTGCGGGCGAAGAAAGGGGAGACCCTGAAGCATGTCGCTGATGAAGTGGAGCAGATGCCCGGGATGATCGCCGGCTGGAACGATATCGCGAAGGATGCGGTGCTGGACGAAGGGCAGGTGATCTACATCCAACCGAAGCGCAACAAGAGCCACACTGCCGAGACGCACGTGGTCGAAAAGGGCGAAACGCTCTGGGGTGTGAGCCAGCGGTATGGCGTGAAACTGAAGAAGCTCGCCCAATACAATGGGATGGGCATCGCCGATACGCTGAAGGCCGGGCAGCAGGTGTGGCTGCGGAAGCCGCGCAAGTAATCAGCGGGCCTGCACTTTGATCAACATCACTGTGGCGATGGACACGGCGCGGAGCTTGGCCTCCTCGGCGTTGGCACCGGCGTAGCGCTCGTCCACGGCTTTTCGGAAAAGCTCCAGCCATCGGTCGAAGTGCGCGCGCTCCATGGGGATGCGTTGGTGCAACTTCAGGTGTACATCCGTGACATTGGTGGTGTAGCCCGGCTTGTCCAGCAGCACCATCTCCCAGAACGCAGCGATGCGCGGCAGGTGGTGCTCCAATTCGATGCCCACGAAGAAGTGACCGATCACCGGATCGACGACGAGTGCGCGGTAGAAGCGCCCCACCAGTTCGTGGATGTCATCGCTCGTCGTGATATCGCCCATCGCCATGGTCAGGGTGCTTTGCTCACCACCACCCGTCCATCCTGGGTCACGGTGATCAGGTCCATCGTGCCGTCGATGTTCAGATCAGCGAAGCGGGTGAACGCGGTCGCTGTGGCGTGTATGCCCGTCGAGTTCACCGGACGTGCGGCATCCTGCATCGTTGGAACGCTCTTCGCGTGGAGCACCACGTCCATTGACCCATTGTGATCGAGGTCTTCCTGCACGAGGCCCTGTTGCACGTCGCTCGGGCTCATGTCCGAAGCACGGGCCAGCGTATCGACCATGCCATTGAGGGTTCCGCCAAGCGAATTCCCGATGCTATCGTTCCACAACACGCGGCACGCGCCAATGTCCAGCGCAGCACCGATCGCGATGACCCTATTGCCACGACCCAACTTCAACGTCGGTACGAAGCGCGGCGCGCCTTTCCGGTCCAGCACCGTGATCGTGCCACCGTCATCGATGATCACCAGGTGGTCCTTGTTCTTCAGGCGCAGGTGTTCGACAGCGATGGAGGTGGTGGTTGGAAGTTGGGGCGGCACCCAGCCTTCGACGGCCTTGCCATCAAGCGTGTAGTTGAGGATCCTGGCCTGCACCGTGGGGATCAGCACGCGGTACTCCTTCGTGCCATCGTAGTCGGGAGCGCTCAACGGAGCGCTCGCATTCTCTGGCAGGCTCACCGGGAAACCGCCGAGGTCCTTGCCGTTGCGGTCGATCAAGTAGAGACGCGCCGCCGTGTTGAAGAGCAATTGAAGCTTCCCGTTCTTGAACCGGTCCACCTGCACGACCTCGCCCAATACAGGTCCATCGATCGCGCGCGTCCACAGCACCTTGCCCGTGCTGCCGATAAGGTGGAGGGTGTTCTCCACGTCCTGCACAAGCACCTCGCGTGTCTTGCTCGTGTGATTGAGCAGGATAGCCGGCGGACGTGTCACCGTCTTGCCCAGCGCCACGCTCCACAATGCACCACTTTCCTGCACTTCCTGCGGCGCGGTCTGCAGGTCCACGGAAATGTTCGTCATGCCATGGTGGCCGGGAGCGAGTTGCACGGTGAGGCCACCCAGCTGCGACCACAGGCGATCCAAGGGACGCGCGGTGGAGGAACTGTCCCTCGCTTCGCTGAGGAGATCGGATGACCGGGCCACATCGCACCACCATGTCCGGGCCGCCTCATCGCTGATGCGATCGAACCAGGCGCTGGTGCGCTGGTCCTGTGCCAGCGTGTTGCCATCGTTCCATGCATCGATGGCCGCCTGTAGCGGGGCGGGTTCCGGGGCGAAGAGCACCACATCGCCCAGCAGCGCCCACCAAGGTTGCACGAACGGCTCGAACAGAGGCCCGAGCAACCGTTCATGCGCCTGTTGCATGGGAAGTCTTGTGAGGCGCACGCCACGGTAGTTGATCGTGTCGCAAGCGGTGCACAAGCCGTTCAGCGAAGCGGAGGCCGTCTCCGGATCATCGGTTTGGAAGAGTGCCCAATGCGCAGGTGCGGTGCCGATAGAACCGGACGCGGACGCAACGCCCATAGCCCCGTGCACCCAATGGAAGAGTGCAGCGGCCAATGCGCCATCGCTGGTGTCCGCTGTCGCACCGCGATCCGCGAGGTAGCGCTGGGCGTCGGTCACTTGTTGGATGTCCCAAGCGCTTGCCGATGCGGGGAGCAGGCGTGCGAGGTTCCAGGGTCCCATGCCCTGGTGCTCCACGTTGGTCAACATCCCATGTTCCTTCGCCTGCGCGATCAGTCCGCTCATCAGCAGGGCATCGGCGCGTGGTCGCACGTCGAGCGCGACCCAACCTTCGGGCAGGTCCAGGTCGTCGGCGCCCATTTTCCATTTGGCGCGGACCAGGCGCTGCGCACGTGCGCTATGGAAGATCACGTGCGCATCGGCACCGGCGCCCAATGTGGCACGTGCCTTCGCGAAGAGCGTGTCGCTGGTGATCGGTGTGCCGCGTTCGCATTGCAGCAGCGCCTCCTCCATCATCAGTGGCGATGACGCCAGGAGCCAGAGACCGTCATGGACCGCAAGGCTCAGCTCCGGCAACGCGGTGTCCGGTCGAACGGTGGTCGTCGCACCCTTCAAGAGCGTGGCGGATGTCGCGGCATCCAACCCGAGCAGCGCACCGAAATTTCCGAGCGTTGCGGCATCGGTCTTGTGCAACGCACCGGCGAAAAGGCACCCGGGTCCGTCACCGCCGTTCTGCATAAGGGCGATGAGCAACGGTGTTCCACTGAGGGCGTCGCGGAGCGCGGCGTCGTTCTGCGTCCGTTCGACGACGCGCGACATCAAGCGCCCGATGGCGGCCAGCTCGGGAACTTGCTCAAAGGCGTTCCACACCTGGCTGGTATGTGTGAACCGATCCCAGGAGCCCCACGCGTCGGGCAGTTCGATCACGACCGCGGCTTGGTCGGGGATCGAGCGCCACACATCACCCGCAGCGTTGGCTGAATTGTTCCAACGATAGAGTGTCCAGCCGGCCGCAGCGACGACAGCCAGCAACAACAACACGGTGAGAACGCGGCGCATGGGAGCGGATCAAAGGTATCCGCGGGCTACGCGGCACTTGTCGCTTGGATCGCGCCTTTCGCACACGCGGGTGTGGAAACGACCGCCTTACAAAAGCACCGGTTCCTTCAACAGGCGGAAGCTGCGCCGATGGAGGTCGCAGGGACCTTCGCGTTCGATCGTGCTGCGGTGGTCTTCCGTGGGGTAGCCCTTGTTCACCGCCCAATTGTAGACCGGATACTGCGCGTGGAGTCGCTGCATCAGCGCATCGCGGTGCGTCTTGGCCAGGACGCTCGCCGCGGCGATGCTACGGAAGCGCCCGTCGCCTTTGATCAGGCACACATGCGGGATGCCGACATAGGCATTGAACCGGTTGCCATCGATGAGCAGTTGCCCGGGAGCGATGGACAGCCCGGCGATGGCGCGGTGCATCGCCAGGAACGATGCGTTGAGGATGTTGATCGTGTCGATCTCGGCGGGTTCCACCATGGCCACGGCCCAGGCCAGGGCATGTTCCTCGATCAAAGGGCGGAGCGCATCGCGCCGCTCCGGCGTCATCTTCTTGCTATCATCCAGGCCGGGCAGACGAATGCGCGAAGGAAGGATCACCGCGGCTGCAACGACAGGGCCGGCCAGACAGCCGCGACCGGCCTCATCACATCCGGCTTCGAGCAGACCTGCGGTATGGTATGCGGCCAGCCTTGCCATTTCTAAGGATGCATGGGTTTGCCCGCGTCGGCGAGCATGTGTTCGAAACTCGCCCACAAGGCGGTGGCCGCATTGTCCCAGGTGTAGCGCTCGGCACGCTTGCGACCCGTGGTGCTCAATTGTTCGCGCAGGGCGGGATCGCTCCACACATCGTACAGTGCCCGTGCGATGTCGCCCACGCTGAAGGGGTCGCAATAGTGCGCCGCGTCACCGGCGATCTCCGGCAGGCTTGTCGCTTCGGCGGCGATCACGGGCACGCCGCAACGCATCGCCTCGGCCACCGGTATGCCGAACCCTTCGAAGTAGCTCACGAACGCCAGCCCCATCGCGCCACCGACGGCCTGTCGCAGCTTCTCCTGGCCCAGGCGACCCGTGAAATGCACGCCCTCCTTGTGCTGCACCTGGCCCCAGGCCTGCTTCATGCGTTCGTCCCACCAGAAGCTTTCGCCGACGATCACCAGGCGCAGCTCGCTCGGATGCTGCGTGAGGAGTTCATCGAAGGCGAGCAACAACCGGGCGATGTTCTTGCGCGGATGCAACGAACCGACGCAGACGAAGTACGGAGCACCCTCTGCGAACTCCAGGCGCGCGGCATCCTGCTCCGTATCGCTCAACGCGCGGAACGATGCACCCACGCCGTTGTACACCACGTCGATCCGGCCTTCGTCCACGCCATACTGTTTCGCGATGTCACGGCGAGAGAACTCACTGACGGTGGCGATGCGCGTAGCATGACGCGCGAAGCGGGGGAAGTAGCGACGGTAGTAGTTGCGGTAGGCACGCGGCAGGTCCTCGGGGTAATGCTCGAAGTTGAGGTCATGCAAAACGGCCAGCGTGGGCACATTGCTTTTCAACGCGAGGTAGCCGTCAGGGGTCACGAACGCATCGGCCTTCAGGCGCTTGAGTTTCCGGGGTAGCAACCAATCGAACCAGATGCGATAGAGCAGGGGGTGTCGTGTTGGTGGTCCCATCACCACACCCTCCACGTTGCTCGCATAGATGAACCGCTTGTCGAACGCCCGGTCGAACAGGAACAGGAAGTGGTGCTCCGGGTGTGCCTTCACGATGCGCGAAAACGTCTCGTGCGTGAACCAGCCGATGCCCTCCAGCTTGTCCGGAAGCAGCAGGCGGGTGTTGACGACGATGCGCATACTTCGGGATAGGGAAGGCCCCAGAAAGTGCAAATGTGGCGATAGAGAGAGAAGCCCGATCGTACGGACGGCTGTTCTAGTCGAAAGCGATGCTTATTGGACGATGAATCGGCCTCGCTTCACATGATCTCTGTTCGAAGAAGTCCACATGACCTGATAAACGCCGGCGATCAGTTGCGTCGTCCTTACCACGGAGCGCACGAGGGGAACGCTTCCTTCCGAAATGACCATGCGCCCTTGGCTATCGAACACAATGACCTCGCCCGTTCCGCTACAGTCCAGAAGAACTTCTTCGCCGTGTCCTACGACGTTGTTCAGAACGAACGGACCATTGTTTGGCAGTCCTTCCAAGAACCCTACACCAAGTGAGCATAGTTCGGTGGTATTGATGTTGGAAAGTGCCTCAACGGACCAGGATCCAGGGGAGGAGGAGTTCAGGGAGGTAATATCTTCCACATACGGCGTGTTGGCGTTGGTCGAGACGAGGTTGTCGGGAACTGCGAAATGCTCGACGGGAAGTGCTTCCCACATGCAATCATCCGCTGTTCCGAACACGTCCAACCGCTCCAACGTCGGCCTGTATTCCGTTGTGGAGAATATGATGTCCTGATACATGAGGTCCCCGCCTAGTGTGAGGACGTTCCCGGACAAGCCCATGCCCACGTTCTGCATGAAGACGTAGTCAGGGTCGATGGTCAAGCGCCTGCGTTTGTTCGATACCACAACCTCACCGCTCGGCGAGATCACCATGACGTGCGGCCCTCCGCCTATTCCGAGCCCGACCATAATGACCATGTTGTCGTCGGGTCCGGGCTTGATGTACGCTTGGTGGAATGGGCTTCCGGTCACCAGGTCGGACCGTGTGAGGGTGCCATCGGTTCCGATCCGGTGGATCAGAGAGTACGCTCCGTTGTTGGTCGCGATGTAGCCTATGGTGGCCAATGAACCATCGGCCAGCAGTCCGCCGGTCAAGCAGTTCGAAAAGTCGTGCTGGCCTTCGTATCCGTAATCATTCATCCAATCGACCTCGCCGTTCAACGTGAGGTGGATGACCGAGGTCGTCTTCAGTGGATCGGTCCCTCCGGTGCTGATCACGAACATGCCGCCAGCGCCATCGTCCTGTAGTGTTGGGGGATCACTCTGCATGATGTCCATCATCGGAGAACCGCTGGTGACCTGGGTGCCGATCTGTTCGCTCCATTCAAGTTCACCGAATGCCGAGAACCTGGAGAGGTTCCATCGCTCACGCGGGAAATCCTGAAAGACCAGCAATAGCCCCAGGCTTCCGTCGCTGAAGCGGTGAAGAACCTTGTGCGCACAAGAACTGACGGTTAAGAAGCGGTCCTTTACTGCTATATCCCGCGCCCAATCGACAGCGCCTGTCGCCGTTAGGTGAGCAAGCTGATAGCTGTATACCGCGGTGTCGATCTCATTCGGACCTTCCACTTGAACAGAGGCCCCTTGCCTGAGGCAATAAGCTCCTTCAGCCGCATCAGTAATCATGTTGGTTATGCCGGAGAACGAAACAGGGCTGGTATACCCTTGGCTCCAAACGGCAACGCCGTTCGGGTCGAACTTGTGGATGGCGGAACTCCCGCTGCCGGTCGAACCCAGGATCCATTGAGAACCGGAAGGGTTTTGGATGGCGTTCAACACATACGCTGAAGGCGTGGCGGGCACATCCAGCACAAGTTGATAATTCGATTGTCCGGCAAGCCCGGCTGGTATGAGGGTCAATGCTCCGAGGAGCACCCGAATTCCGATGCATATTCTCATCGCGGAAGAGGTTTGGGCCGATTGGGGCTTGAAGTTAACCTCAAGACACGGTTCGATCCCATATAGCTGCCCTTGTTGCTTGTAGCTCTGGCAATGCACATCTTCACCATATGAAGTGCCGTGACCTTGGAGCCATCATCAGGATCTGCATGCCCGGGGTTCTCGGTTGCTGCGCGATACAAAGCGCGGAAGCGCGGTTCGGGCAATACCTGAAGAACATCGGCATCGTCTATGGCCCCGTGTTCCGGAGCCCGACCGCCACGGGGCAGGCCTGGGAGTTGTCCTATGATCGCAGCGCGCGCAGCTGCATCCACCGTTCGAGGTTCTGGGGTGTGGGGTTGGGCGCCGAGCGCTTGGGGCAGGGGAATAGCTGGTTGTACTCCGCGCGGGTTTCCATGAGCCCGTATCGGATCCTGATCTCGCGGCGCATCTCCGCGCTCACACTTGTCTCGATGCGGGTCGGTCGGTGGTCCTCGGAAGGAGGGGTGTCCGACCTGGTGCGGCCGGAGATCGGTCTCCAGTTCATGAGCTACAATACCGTGCTCTCTCCGAAGCTGGCCGTGTACTATGGAAGGGATATCCCGATCGGCCGCTCCACTGCGGAGAATGGATACGTCCTGCCTTCCAGTGCCCTCACCGTGCAAGTCGGCATTACAGTGAACATCGGGTCGCTTGCGGCCAAATGGCGCAGGTCGAAGGCTGAGCGGACCAGCGCCGGATAGTACGCGACCGGCTCTGCGGGGCTCTGTCCGAAGCGGCTTGCCGATCTTCACCCCGCCTTTCGCGCCCGATGCAACGCACCTTCCTCACCAACCTGGCCCTGCTGCTGGTGCTGAACCTGTTGGTGAAGCCCTTCTACATCCTGGGCATCGACGCTGGTGTGCAGGATGCCGTGGGTGCCGAGGTCTACGGTGGTTATGCCGCGTTGATCAGCCTGAGTTTCCTGCTCAATATCGTACTGGACCTGGGCATCACGAACTTCAATACGCGCCATGTCGCGCAGCACCGGCACCTCATGGGCAAGTACCTGAGCGGGGTGGTGGGTGTTCGGTTGGTGCTGGTGGTGCTCTACGCGCTGGTCACGGCCGGTACCGGGGTGGTACTGGGTTTCCGTGGCGCGCAATTGGGCATGCTGGGCTGGCTTGTGTTGAACCAGGCGTTGGTGGCGACGATACTTTATCTGCGGAGCAACATCGCGGGCGCACAACGCTTCCGTCAGGATAGCCTCTTGAGTGTATTGGATCGTGTGCTGTTGATCGGTCTCGTTGGCTGGATGTTGTGGGGGCGTGCCAGCGGCGAGCCGTTCCGCATGGAGTGGTTCGTATGGGCGCAGACCGCAGCATATGGCACGACAGCCTTGGTAGCTCTGGTGTTCGTGCTGCGCCTCAGTGGTCGCGTGCGCGTGGGTTGGGATCCCGCCTTCAGTTGGGTGGTGGTGAAGCAGAGTTTCCCTTACGCCCTGCTCATCCTGCTCATGACCTTCTACTACCGCATCGACACGTTGATGTTGGAGCGGATGCTACCCGATGGCGCGATACAGGCGGGGATCTATGCGCAGGGCTTCCGTTTCTTCGAGGCGCTGAACATGCTCGGCTACCTCTTCGCCGGGTTGCTCTTACCCATGTTCAGCCGCATGCTGAAGCACAAGGAGGAAGTGGCTCCGTTGGCCTCGCTGGCCTTTCGGTTGGTACTGGCGGGTACGTTGGCCGCAGCGCTTTTCGGCAGCCTGCACTCGCGCGGTATCATGGACCTGCGCTACCGCGAGCACACGGCGATGAGTGCACCGGTCTTCGCGGTGCTTATCTGGTGCTTTGTCGCGGTGTGCACCACCTATGTCTTCGGCACCCTGCTTACCGCCGGTGGCCGCCTGAAATGGTTGAACTGGATGGCGGCGGGTGGCGCCGCGATGAACATCGTTCTGAACCTTATCCTGATACCACGCTTCCAGGCGGAGGGCGCCGCATGGGCGAGCTTGGTGACGCAGGGGCTCACGGCGGTCGTGCAACTCGTGCTCGCAGCGCGCAGCTATGACCTCAAAGGGCTCACAGGCCTCCTTTTGCGGGCGGCGCTCTATGCGGGCGGCCTGGTGCTGATCCTGCTTACGATACAGTGGCTGGGCCTCGGCTTGGGCGGCCTGTTCGCCTTGTTCATGCTGCTTGCCATCGGCTGGGCCATGCTCAGCGGAATGGTGAGCGTGCGCGGGCTGCGCACGGTGCTGGCGATGCCGAAATAAGGGGGTGTTCAGCGCGGCTTTTCCGGGTCCCCTGCCGGGCAACGTCGAACATGTACTTTAGGCCCTCTTTTTCAGTTTAGGAACCGCATGGCCGCAGCCCGCAAGCAAGATCTCGCCTCGTTCGACCTCGTCCTGTTCCTCTGGGCAAGAAGGAAACTCATCATCGGCATCACAGGGCTCGGCCTGGTGGCGGGTGTGGTGGCCGCCTTCGTGATCACGCCGCTTTACCAGAGCGAGGTCATCATGTTCCCCGCCATCACCAACTCGGCTTCGAAAGCGCTGTTGAACGAGCAGAGCACAGGCCGTGATGACATCCTGGCGTTGGGCGATGAGGAGGACAGCGAGCAGTTGCTGCAGGTGCTGCACTCCGATGAGGTGCGCGATCGTGTGGCGGATCGCTTCCACTTGATGGAGGTGTACAAGATCGACCCGAAGGGTGCGCATCGCAACAGCGATCTGCGCGAGGCTTACACCGAGCATATCACCTTCGAGTACACCAAATTCAGCAGCGTGCGCGTGGAAGTGCTCGACCCCGACCCGCAGCGCGCCGCCGACATGGCCAACTTCATCGCTGCGCAACTCGATTCGGTGTGGAAGGAGATGGCCAGCGAACGTGCCGACAAGGGCTTCGCCATGGTGCAGACCAAGGTGAAGGAACTGGAGGAGGAGATCCGCGTGATGACCGACAGCATGCGGGTGCTGCGTGAACTCGGGGTGCAGGACTACCACACGCAGACCGAGCGCTACAACGAATACATGGGCGCCGCGATCCTGAAAGGGGACCAGCGCGCGATCAAGGAGTTCGATGAGCGGTTCAAGGTGCTGGCCAAGTACGGAGGCGCCTATGTCACCCTCCAGGACCGTCTCTTCAACGAAACCAAGCGGCTCAGCGTGCTGCGGATGAAAATGGAACAGGCCCAGGCCGACATGGAGAGCGATCTGCCCCACAAGTTCGTGGTGAACCGCGCACAGCCCGCGGACAAGAAGAGCTATCCGGTCCGTTGGCTGGTGGTGGCCATCAGCGGTATCAGCGCGTTGCTGATGGCCCTGCTGCTGATCGTAGTGCAGGAGAACGCGAAAAAGATCCGATCCAGCGATGTCCACTGATCTCACCTTCGGGGCCGCCCTCAACGTGGTGCGTCGACACGTGCGCCTGTTCCTGCTGGTGGGCGGTGTGGCCGCCTTGCTGTCGGGCTATCTCAGCGGCCCCACGTTCATCAAGCCCAAGTACATGAGCACGGCCACCGTGTACCCTGTGAACCTGAGCAGTTACAGCATCGAGACACGCACCGATCAATTGCTCCAACTGCTCGGCAGCAACAGCATCCGCGACAGCCTGATCGCGCGCTTCGACCTGCCCAGGAAATACGAGGTCGACACCACGGCGACCGGCGGCTACTTCTCGCTGTACAACGAGTTCAACGACCGTGTGGAGATCAGCAAGACGCGCTATGAGTCCGTGCAGATCGAGATCGTGGACGAGGTCCCCCGCGACGCGCGCGACATGGTGAACGCCATGCTCGACCAGGTGAACCTGCTCGCCCGTCGCCTTCAGCGGGAGAAGTCCTACGAAGTGCTGGAGATCGCCGAGCGTTCCCTCTCGAACGAGAAGTACAAGCTGGACAGTGTGGAGGCGCGCCTCGATACATTGCGTCGCAATGCCGGACTGCTCGAGTACGAGAGCCAGGTGAAGGAGTTGACCAAGGGGTATGTGCGCATGTTGGGTTCGGGCGCCTCGCAGGGTCAGAAGGACGCGGTGCTCCGCATGATCAAGGAGTTGGAGGAGAAGGGCGGTGAGTTCAACGAACTCACCGAGTTGAGCAAGATGTTCCGCCTGAACTACGACCGCCTGCTGACCGAGTACGAGCGCGTGGTGAACGATGTGACCAAGCTCCTGACATACACCAACGTGGTGGTGTATCCGGAGGTGAGCGACAAGAAGGTCTATCCGGTGCGCTGGTTGATCGTGGTCACCGCGACCGCTTCCACGATGTTCCTCTGCTTCGTGCTGTTGTTGTGGCGCGAAGAACGCTCCTGAGCCATGTTGCGGGTGATCAAGGCCAACTGGGTCGCCGCGGCTTGCGTGCTGTTCGTTCTGGTCAATGCCTTCTTCGTAGCTGACCGGTTCTACTGGCTGAACGCCCTGCCTGCGGTATTGCTCGTGGTGTGGGCCATGCTCACCGCAGCCGACCGGCTGTTGATCTTCATCGCGTTCGCTACCCCGCTTTCCATCAATCTGGAGGAGATGGACCTGGGAGGCCTCGGGGTCGCATTGCCCACTGAGCCCTTGATGGTCGGCCTCATGGTGCTCTTCCTGTTGAAGGTCGCCCTGGAGCGTGGAGTGCTTGACGAACATGTGTGGCGGCACCCGATCACCTGGGTCGTCGTGGCCCAGCTGGTCTGGATGGCGGTGTGCATCGTGCCCAGTACCATGCCGTTGGTATCGCTGAAGTACCTCACCGCGCGCCTGTGGTTCGTGTGCACGATGTATTTCCTGGCCACGCGGTTGTTCGAGGAGCCGCGCAACATGCACCGGTTCATCTGGGCCTATATCGCCGGTTTGGTGATCGTGATCGGCTACACGCTGGTGCAGCACGCGCAGTTCGGTTTCGCCCAGGAGCCGGCGCACTGGGTGATGAGCCCCTTCTTCAAGGACCACACGAGCTACGGTGCGATCATCGCGTTCTTCATCCCGTTCTCGGTGGCAGCGCTGCGCATGCCCGGCTACACACGTACCCGGAAGGGGATCGCCCTTGCCGTGTTCACCGTGCTGCTGGCCGGCTTGATCTTCTCCTACACGCGGGCCGCATGGCTCAGCCTGGTGGGGGCGTTCGGGTTGTTCCTGGTCATGCGGTTGAAGGTGCCGGTCTGGGCCTTCCTCCTGTTGCTGATCACTGGTGGGGGGATCTACTACGCCAATGAGGAGCAGATCACCATCTATCTGGAGAGCAACCGCGAAGAATCATCGGACGATCTCGGGGAGCACGTGCAGTCGATCTCGAACATATCGAGCGACGCCAGTAACCTGGAACGCATCAACCGGTGGCACTCCGCATTGCGCATGTGGCAGGAGAAACCGGTCTTCGGCTGGGGTCCCGGAACCTACATGTTCCAATACGCGCCGTTCCAGGCCTCAGAGGACCGCACGATCATCAGCACCAACTTCGGGGTGCAGGG
>JBDTNF010000228.1:0-28464 GCA_039933875.1 Flavobacteriales bacterium
TTGTCCCTGCGGTGGGGGATCGCTCTATTTTCGTCCTCGCTGAACAGGTGGCCGGGCTCGGGAAGTCGATCGAGCCAAGTGCCAGGGCCAGCAGCCCGCGGGCGCATTTCGATGCGACGCGGGCTTGGTGGGGGGCCAACATGAACGAATGACACCGAAAGGAAAGCTCATCGCCATCGGCGGTAACGAGGACAAGGGCAACGTTCCCGAAGGCGGGCATCACGCCAAGATCTTTCATGGCAGTTTCATCGAGGAAGGCATCCTGAAGCGGGTGGTGGACGAGATCGGCGGCACAAGCAAGCGCCTCGCCGTGATCACCAGCGCCAGCAGCATCCCCGTGGAGGTGGGGCAGAACTACATCGAAGCCTTCGGTCGTCTCGGACTGAAGGACGTGGATGTGCTGGACATCCGCGAGCGCAGCCAGGTGAAGATGGACATGATCAAGCGGCTGGCCAGGGCCGACGGCGTGATGATGAGCGGTGGCAACCAGTTGCGGCTCACCACCATCTTCGGTGGCACGGCCTTCCTGGAATTGATGAAGCGGCGCTACCACGAGGAGGCGGGCTTCGTGATCGCCGGCACCAGCGCAGGGGCCATGTGCATGAGCAGCACCATGATCTACCAGGGGCATAGCTCCAGTGGCCTGATCAAGGGCGATGTGAAGATGACCACCGGCGCGGCATTGATCCACGATGTGATCATCGACAGCCATTTCGTGGAGCGCGGACGCTTCAGCCGGCTGAGCCAGGCGGTGGCCAGCAACCCCAATTCCATCGGTATCGGGCTGGGTGAGGATACCGGTGTGGTGATCACCGACGCCGATACACTGGAGACCATCGGCAGCGGCCAGGTGATGATCTTCGACGGGCACGACATCAGCTACAGTGACTATGCCGATGTGGAGGAAGGCCAGCCGTTCAGCATCGAAGGCATGAAGGTGCATATCATCTCCAGGGGCCACAGCTACTCGGTGAAGCAGCGCATGTTCTCGGCGGTGCGGGTGCCGGTGAAGGGATGATCCTTCGGCAGGCTCAGGGTGACAGAACAAGAGGGCGTATCGAGCATCCATGCAACGCCAGCACTTCAAGCTCGCCCAAGGCTACCTGAACATCGATGCTGAGGCGTTGATCTTCACACGGTCGGGCAATTGGCAGGAAGCCGAAGGTGCGCGTGAGCGGACCAAGGCAGCGAAGTCGGGAGGCGTGTTCAGGTTGGTGACCGGTGCTGTCCTCGTTGTCGCAGGTGGCTTGTTCTTCTCGCTCGCTGAATTGCGTTTCGTCCTCAAGGGTGGTTCCATCGCCCTCGCCATCGGACTGATGGGCCTTGGGCTGTTCCGGATGTACAGCCGCCTGAGCGATGACTTTGGGCCGGTGTTCCGGATCCCCTTCGCCAAGGTGACCCGGTTGGCCTATGCCGAAGATCATCTGGAGGTCGACTTTCTGAACGCCGCGTTCAAGGAGGATCAGGTGCGCGTACGAATGACCGTCGATGCAGGCCTCTCCGCGGAAACCGCCTGGACGGAGTCGCGCGGGCGGATGTGAGGCCTCCCTACTTTCGCGCCGCCCTAGCGCACCTTCCATGTCCAACGATCCGATCATCCGCCGCTTCCGCACCGTCGCCATCGCCGAGGGCATCAGCTTCCTTGTGCTCCTGCTCATTGCCATGCCCATGAAATACCTCCTGCATATGCCGATGGCGGTGAAGCTGGTGGGCTGGGCGCACGGTGTGCTCTTCATCTGGTACTGGGTGGCTGCCGTACCGCTCTTCACCAAGTTGAAGTGGGACGGTGAACGCATCATCGGCCTCGGTCTCGCCTCCATCCTGCCCTTCGGCACTTTCGTGATGGAGCGCAAGTGGCTGCGCTGACCTGACCAACGTCAGGTGGACCGCACCCGTTGTGCGTACCTTGTTGGACCTGTTGAGCCTTGGGGTTCAGCAGGAACCAATTCCGATTGATCATGAGCAACGAACGCAACTACGGGATCTTCGGATTCCTCGCTGGCGCCGCAGTGGGCGCGGCTTTAGGGATACTCTTCGCGCCGCACTCCGGCAAGGAGACCCGCCAACGCATGGCGAACAAGGCGAAGGACGCCAAGGACGACCTGGACGACCTCATCGACAAAGGCCGCGAGGAATGGAGCAAGGCGAAAGGCAAGGCCCACGATACCGCCACCATGACCAAGGACGAGGTGACCGATTTCATCCGCTTCCTTTTCGAGGAAGGGCGTGACCTGGCCGACCGTGTGAAGGACGATGTGGATGAAGCGGCCGAAGAGACGAAGAGCCGTGCGAGAAGCGCGGCGGACCATATCCGTCATGGCGCCAACTGAGGGGCGGCGTTCCAGCGGGAACACCGACGGAACACCGACGGATCCGGTGGACTTCGTGCGTGAGATGGCCGAGTCGGCAGCGGACTATGCGCGGGCCGAACGCGACCATTTCAAACTCGTCGCATCGCAGCGGGTCGGCGAATTCTCCGGGCGCATTGTGTTGTTCCTTGTGATGATCCTGATGGTCTCCGGCACCTTGCTGATGTTGAGCGTGGCATGGGGCATCTGGCTCGGGCAATGTCTGGGCGATCCTGCCTTGGGGTTCGTGTTGGCCGGGGCCACCTACTTGGTCCTGATGCTTCTCTTCTACCTCCTTTGGCGAACCATACTGCGTGACAGGATCACGCTCGCCATCATCAACACGACCCATGGCGAGGGCTGAGCGGTTCGCGAACATGACCGAGGTGCGCGATGAGTTGCACCGCGTACGTCGCGAACGCGAAGCACGCAAACGTCAACTGGCGGAGCATTGGGACCAGCTACAGGACCCGGATCTTCGGCGCGAACTCGTGAGCGAAGGTCTGCGTCATGCGTTGAGCGGGATCCCGTGGCTGCGCACCTTGCGCGGCATGTTCACACCCGATCGGGCCACCTTGGGCCAGGCGTTGGGCATGGCGTTCGGCGCGAGCCGCAGGACCAAGGCGGGGCGCGTCGCGGGAACGATCGCTGCGCTGGTGCTTCCTGAAGTCCTGGAGCGTTTCGCCACACCTGAGCGGACCGAACGGTTGTTCACCGAGGTGCGTCGCTCGTTCGAACGCGTGCGGGATCGCTGGCGTGAACGCAGGTCCAAGCCCGAGGAGGACTAGGACACCTGGTCTCCAACAAGAAGGGCCGACCGCCTAGCGGAAGATCGCCGTGTTGAACACACCGTCGGCACCCACGTGGCCGCGGTACATGCCGGAGCAATTGAAGTCCAGCACGATGTTACCAGCGCTGTCCACCGCGATGAGGCCACCATCACCATCCAGCGGCGGTAGTTTCTCGTGTACTACGATCCGCACGGCTTCCTCCAGTGGGATCCCTTTGTAAGACATCAGCGCATGCACATCGTGCGCGGCGACAGCGCGGATGAAACTCTCGCCGTGCCCTGTGCAACTCACCGCGCAGCTCGCATCGTTCGCGTAAGTGCCCGCACCGATGATCGGACTGTCACCGATGCGCTGCCACTTTTTGTTCGTCATGCCACCGGTGCTCGTCGCAGCGGCCAGATGTCCTTGCGCGTCGAGCGCCACCGCACCCACAGTGCCGAATTTCCGTTCGCCGTCGCTATGGTCCAGCTGGTAGTTGTCCGTGCCCGCCGCCTTCTTCCACTGCTGGTAGCGGAACTCATCGAAGAAGTACTGGTCATCCTCCAGTTCCACTTTCTGTTTGTGCGCGAACTCGAACGCGCCAGGCCCGCTGAGGAGCACATGCTGGCTATGATCCATCACCAGCCGCGCGAGGGTCACTGGGTTCTTCACGTTCTGGACGCTGGCCACTCCACCAGCACGCAGGTCGGCCCCGCTCATGATGCTGGCGTCCATCTCGTGCTGGCCATCGGCATTGAACACCGAACCCTTCCCGGCATTGAACAGGGGGCTGTTCTCCAACGCGCGCACCGCGGTCTCCACCGCATCGAGTGCCGACCCGCCGGAGCTGAGCAAACCATGACCAAGGCGCAATGCGCGGTCCAAGGCTTCGCGATAGGCCTTCTCCCGCACTGCTGTCATCTCCTCGCGGGCGATGGTGCCAGCTCCACCGTGTATGGCCAATGCGATCTTCATGTGTTCAATTCCCGAAGGCTCCTTTTTCGGCGCGGTGAAAGTAGGGTACCGCCAATCCCACCAAGGCGCCCACAGCATATCCTGTCAACACGTCCGTGGGGAAATGGCGGCCGGCCTTCACACGCAGGTAGCCCATGGCCGCTGGAGCGACCGCCGCCCCGATCCACGTCGCTGTCTTCAGGCCCGGCGAAGCATCGGACCGTTGCACCATACTGGCACACGAGAACGTCATCGCAGCGGTATTGGCCGTGTGCCCACTCCAGAAACTGACATAGTCCTCCTCCCCCTTCACCGCGCCCGGCGGAGCATCGGGGTTGTACAGGTAAGGTCGCGGCCTGCGCACGAGTTCCTTCACCGTATTCGTGAGACCTGCGGACAACAAACCGCTCTCCGCGATGATCGCCACAGGCAGCAACGGTTGCTCCCCGTTCTGGTTCACGATGGAAACCGCGATGGACGCACCCAGCGCGACGCCGAAGAGCACGTTGCTGGCATGATGCGCCGGGAGGCTCCATTGCCGTGTCGCGACACGGTCGAACATCGGGATGGTCGCCAGATCGACGACCGGCGGCACGCGGTCCTGGTTGCGATCGGCCTGCCAGGCCCCGAAGCCGAGGAAGGCGACACCCATCCCTCCGATGGCGATCTCCCTGCCCGTTTCGACCGAATGGTACGTCTGCGCGTGAAGAGGGATCGTTGGGGCGACGGCCAGGACGCACAAGGCCCGGAGGATCGCCCCGGGCCCTGTGATCGCAGCGTTCAGCCGCATGGATATCAGAACGTGATCAGCACGCCATCGGCCTCGAAGGACAGACTCTCTTCCGGAGCGGTGATCTTCTCGATCTCTTCCTTGCTCTTGCCTGCATCCTCGGCATAGTGGCGCAGGGTGGCCACATCGGTGGTTTCCTTGACAGCGTAGCCCTGGAGCACGGCCTGGTGGCCCTCCAGGCCCTTGGTGGGCACGAAGAACGCATAGTCCTTGAAACGCACCTTCATCACCCCACCGTCCGGCATGCGCACATCCATCCAACAGCCCTTCTTGGTGCAGCTGGTGATGATCTCGCATTCCAATTTGGTGGCCAGCGAATCGCTGCCTTTCATGGCCTTCGCGAACTCCGCGACCGAAATGGCACCATCGGGTGTGATGGCCGCACCGTAACTCTTCACTTTGGCAGAAGGCGCGTTGCCTCCTTGCGCAGCCACGTCGGTGCTGGCGGTGTTGCAGGCGATCGTGAGAAGCGCGGAAATGGCGAGGATGAGCGGTTTGTTCATGGTGTAATGGAAAGCGGCCCCAAAGATCGCCTTTTGCCCTCTTACCCGCACCTCCGTTCACAATGCTTATCAAAAGTCGCGGCTACGCCGCTCGTTCTCCGCGAGCCTGCCATCCGGGATCTCAACGTTGGTCGCGAGAAACCAACGACGATGCACCGATCGGAGCATGGATCCACGCAGTAATTCACGACAAGTCCCTGTGAACAAGACATTTGGAACTGTTAACACGGCATAACCGGGGCGTGAACTATTTTCGCCCTGCCCTAAGCAGCACCACCGGTGGCAAGGATCGTTGAAGCAAGTACTCCCCTAGGTGTCACACTGACACCTGAACAGAAGCGATCCTTCCACAAGAACGGGATGATCCATTTCCCGGGGTTCATCAGCCGGGAAACCGTCGCTGACCTCTGGAAGGCGTGCAAAGAGGTCGAAGCCAAGTGGATCGCTGAGGATACCAAACTGGTCAATGGCGTTCCTGTGAAATGGGGGAACGACGTGGATGGCCAGCGCATCGTTCAGCGTTTCGCGTTCGCGAACCAACACAGCCATGTGCTCGCCGAGTTCCTGCTCGACCCGCGTTTCACGACCCTCCTTGATCTGGTGGGCGCGGGTGCCCGGCTGGGCATCAATGAGAAGGACGGGCTTGTGGTGAACCACTACGTGAATACCGACGCCAGCAAGTTCACCCAGATGGGATGGCACACGGACAGCGTTCGTGACATCTTCCTCGGAAAGAAGATCCTGCCGATGCTCAACGTGGGGATCCACCTGGACGATCAGGAACCGGGCAATGGTGGCCTGCGTCTGCTTCCCGGTACGCACGAACAGAACCTTTGGAACATGCTGTTCCGGAAGACGAATTTCCTGAACAACGAACCGGACGCACGCGAAGTGGCCTTCGACATCAAGGCGGGCGACCTTACCGTACACGATGGCCGTTCCTGGCACCGTGTGGAGCGCAGCAAATTGGTGGGCGAAGCGAGCCGCCGCCGGGTGATGTACATCCCCATCATCGCGGGCAGCTATTCGCCCAAGACCGCCGACAGCCGCACGCCGCTGTACCATCGCTTCAGTCACCTGGTGAAGTAGGGGCTCCTCGGAATTATTTTGACGGGCATGGAAAAAGGATATGCCCTGGTCACGGGCGCAAGCCAGGGGCTGGGCCGCGCCATCGCATTGGAACTGGCGGCGCGCGGATATGGTATCGTGGCCGTGGCACGCACGCGCAGCAAGTTGGACGAGGTGGTAGCGGCATGCTCCGCCTTGAATGGTGGCCGGGCGTTGGCCATCGAGTCCGATCTTACTGCTCCTGGCGCTGTGCCCGATCTCGTCGAACGCATTGAACGCTCCGGCTGCAAGATCCAGGTGCTGGCGAACAATGCCGGCGAAGCCGTGTGGGGCCGCTTCGCGGAGCAGCCCTTGAGCGATCATCTCCGCATGATGCGCCTGAACATGATAGTGCCGGTGGAATTGACGCATCTCCTGCTTCCGATGCTGCGCCGGAACGCCCCGGCATATATCCTCAACATCGGCAGCATGGCAGGCTACAATGCGATGGCCACATTGAGCACTTACAGCGGTAGCAAGTCGTTCGTCCTGCGCTGGTCGCGCGCTTTACGCATGGAACTGAAGGGGACCGGCATAGCGGTCTGCTGCGTTTGTCCCGGCAGCGTGATCACCGGGTTCACCGAGCGGGCCGGGATGCAAGTGATGGACGACCTTGCCAAACGCTTCGGCAGCCCCCCGGAGCCCATAGCCCGCGCGGCCGTGAAGGCCCTCTTCGCCGGAAAGGCCGAGGTGGTTCCCGGGGCAATGGACCGATTCACCGCAGGGCTCATGGGGCTCTTTCCGGAGAGCTTGGTGGAACGGATCGCCAGTGGCATATACCTCAAGCGCCTTCCTCGCCGAGGCTGACCTTTGACCGCGCCCACCGCACGGTGTATCCGCTGGCCCACCACGCCATCCAGGCGCCAACCGGAGCGGCCAGTACATCGATGGTCCAATGCACATGCTGCAGAATGACGGCGGCCGCGACAAAGATGGTCGCCAGGAGAAGCGGCCAGCGCCACCGACGAACCGGCACGGCCAGGAATAGCAGGAACATCGTAGCGGTATGCCCTGAGAAAAAAAGATCCTTCGCGAACGGTTCCGCATCCGGATAGAACACCTGGGTGATCGGGTCGCGTAACGGGATCATGTCCATTGGCGGTTCCAGTGTAAGCAGCGTCATCGCGACCATCCGGAGTAACAGCAGTATTAGATAAGCCTGGAGGCCGCGCAGCAACAGCGACCGGTCACGCGCAAGGAGCACCAAGCAGAGAACAACGGTGCTATAAAGCACGACGAAGAGCGGGATCGCCACATCCACGGGCGATATCCACGCCAACACGGGGTCGTCCGGCCTGAAACCCGGACGCACTTCGATGAAGCGGAAAAAAGACGGAAGGAATGAGACCAGCAGCACACCGCACAGAAGCGTTCCGATCCATGTCCAGGTCCGCGCCGTCGTTCGCTCCATCGCTCTTGCCCGCAATGTGCAGGACCGGCCCAAGGTAGCAGCCTACTACTAGCTTCGCAGCGATGTGGACCACGCTCCGTGCATGGGCAGTTCAGCGCCCGCTCGCCGCGCTCACGGTGCTCGCCCTCCTACCGCGCTTGCTGGCAGCGTTCTTCAGCCCCGGCTACTTCGCGCACGACGACCATTTCCTGATCGTTGAGGCTGCGGCCAGTTGGGTGGATGGCTTCGACTACAACTACTGGCTGCCCTGGAACCAGGGGGCCGACCCAACGCCCAGCGGACATAGCTTCTTCTACGTCGGCCTGCACTACGTTCTTTTCAGCGCGCTAAAGATCCTGCACATCACCGACCCGAAGTCGATGATGCTCGTGGTGCGTCTGCTCCATGCATTGTGGAGCCTTGTGGTGGTGCGCGTGGGATACCGCATCGCGCTGCGCCTCTCCGATCACGCGATAGCCTGGCGCGCCGGACTCTGGCTGGCCTTGTTCTACTTCATGCCATTCCTGGCAGTGCGCAACCTCGTTGAGGTGGCGTGCATCCCCTTCTTGCTACTTGGCGCCTGGCGGTTAGTGAGGAACGCGGAGGGCCCATCTGTGAAGGATGCCTTGATCGCGGGGGTATGGATCGGCATGGCGATGAACGTGCGCTTCCAAACGATCTTCTTCGCCGCAGGCCCCGGGTTGGCGCTGCTGTTGCAACGCCGTTGGGTCCCGGCCATCACATACGGCCTCGGCGTCGCGCTACCGGTGCTTGTGATACAGGGCAGCATCGACATGGTCCTGTGGAAGCGACCCTTCGCCGAACTGACGCAATACGTGATGTACAACCTGGCCAACACGACCACCTACGGCGTGCAACCTTGGTACAATTACCTGTTGCTCCTTGCAGGCATCTTCATCCCGCCGATCAGCATCGGGGTGCTCTTCGGCTACTTCCGGCGCACCTCGCCCCTGGTCATCTGGCTTCCAGTGCTCCTGTTCCTCGCCATCCACTCCTACTTCCCGAACAAGCAGGAGCGGTTCATGTTGCCGATCGTGCCCCTCTTCTTCATACTCGGCTTCACGGCATGGGAACAGTTCCGCGCAGGTTCCGCTTGGTGGCGTAGCCGCACTGGTCTGTGGCGTGGGGCATTGGTGTTCGCGTGGACGTTGAACATCCTCCTCCTTGTAGTGTTATGCGTCAGCTACAGCAAGCGCAGCCGGGTCGAAGCCCTTTACAGTTTGCGGGACCAGCGCCCGATCCGCGGTCTGCTCATCGAGGACACCGTTGAAGGAGAAGCCCCCATGCCCCCGCTGTTCTATCTGGGCCAATGGGATCCGACGGTGATCCCCTGGACCGACAAAACCGCCGATCTGGGCGCATACCTACAGGGCCTGGAACCGGAACAACGACCGGACGTTGTGCTCTTCTTCGGGGAGGAGGACTTGGACGCACGCTTCCGTCGCACCGAGACCGCGTTGGGGCCATTGCGCATTCTCAGCCGCGCCGAGCCCGGGCTGCTGGACCGTGTGATGCACTGGCTGAACCCGGTGAACCGCAATGAAACGATCGTGATAGCCCGCGTTGATGCGACGCGATAAGTTGCGTGCCGCATCATGACAGCGTTGTTGTTCGGGGGCAACGAACCGACCGACGCGCATCGTTCAACGAAGTAGTTTCGCGCCTGCCTGCCGCGCGGCACGGCCCGTTCACACCATGCAACTGTCACAACTCGACCCAGCCGTACTGCTCACAAGCGAGGGCCTCATCAGCTTGCTCACCCTCACCGTGTTGGAGATCGTGTTGGGGATCGACAACATCATCGTGATCAGTATCCTGAGCGGTGAATTGCAAGGGAGGCAGCGCCAGCGCAAGGCCCAGCGTACCGGACTGGCTCTTGCCATGATCACCCGGTTGATGCTGCTTTTCAGCATCAGTTCTATCATGAACCTTCAGCAGCCTTTCGTGACCATCGGTTCGCATGGGCTCAGTGGTCGCGACCTGGTACTGGCGCTCGGCGGCCTGTTCCTGATCTGGAAGGCGACCGTGGAGATCCACGCCAAGGTGGAGCACAAACGGGAACGGCAGGGTACGATGCGCAAGGCATCGAGCTTCGGGTTCGTTGTGCTCCAGATCATCGCGATCGACATCGTGTTCAGCCTCGATTCGGTGATCACCGCGGTGGGCATGAGCAACCAGCTCATCATCATGTCACTGGCGGTGATCATCGCTGTCCTGCTCATGCTGGTGGCCAGCGGTCCCATCGCCGATTTCGTGAACAAGCATGCGACCGTGAAGGTGTTGGCGCTCGCCTTCCTCGTGGTGATCGGGGTCGCCCTGCTCATGGAGGGCATGGGTGAGCATATCAACAAGAACTACATATACTTCGCCATGGCGTTCAGCGTCCTGGTCGAGATGCTGAACCTGCGTATGCGGATCACCGCCCGCAAGCTTGATAATAATGAGGAATGAACCACGCCCCTGGGCGATAGGCAGGCGTTGCGCGATCTAAGGCAGCGAGGCGCTGCGGGTCCCGGTCGGCACACTTCCTCCAACGTTGGAAAGGATGATGTCGCGGTCGTTGGTGGCCCCCACATAACGCACGACCCCATCCAGGTCGACATCCTCACCGAAGTAGCCCGTCGCGATGGCTGTGGGCACCGTGCCACCGATGCGCGAAAGCAACGGATCACGGTCGTTGTTTTGCCCGGAGTAGCGGATCACGCTGTTCCGGTCCACATCGCCCGCGAACATCACGGCCTTGCTCCCGACGGTTTTCGTGGCGGCAGCGCCACCATAAAGCGGAACTGTACCGTTGCTCAGGTCCATGGGCGACGCTGTCGCTGAAAGGGGAACCGCAGCGGCGGTCATGATGCCCAAGTGGTTCCGGTGCCGCACCGCGATGAAGTACTGGCCCGCGCCGACCGTGCTGAACACCACATCCGCGGTCCCATCAGCAGCCACCACATCGCCATCGGCCTGCAGCAGGGCGCTCCGTGTGGCCACCACCTGCGAAGAGTTGTTCGCGTTGCGCAATTCCAACACCACCCAATCCACTACCGCATTGCCATTCGCTACGGCCAGTATCGCCGGAGTGGTTGTCTCGCCGCCACCACCCATATGGACATACCCCGAACCGGTATAAGGCTCGGTGGTAGGCACTGGACCAACGGTGCGCAGCGTGCTGTTCATCTGGCCGGTGCCTGTATTGTACGGCCCTTCGAGGAAGGCTTTCAAGCGGACCTTCACCACTGCCACCGCGTTCGGATCATACCCATCCAGTTGCATGGTGGTATTGGCCGGGTCCAACCAGTCGCGGAGTCGCTGGGCCGCATTGGCCCCATCCCAGCTCGCACTGAACTTGGCGCAGTCCGTCGGGACGGTCGCGGCGTTGGAGCAGGTCTGCACTCCATCGTAGGAGTGACCGATAACGCGCTTGTTCTGGTCGAAGAAAGCCCCGCCGCTCGACACGGCCTGTACGATACCATTGTCCCAGTTCTGCCGCCACATCTGCACGCCGATGGGGTCCACTGCCGCGGTGCAGGGGTCGTCGTTAAAGGCGATCTTCTTCACGTCGTACATCGGGTGTTGGATCACGGTGGTGGCTTGCGGCACATTGCCACTCCGATCCCAGCCCGCGTAATAGACGTTGTAATTGGAGGGCGGCGTCGTATTCAACTCCACCAGCAACAGGTCATCCCAGGTGAATTCCGCCCTGAGCGTCGCTCCGGTGAGCGTTTGGTTCGTGGGGCCCTCGGAGGCTTGGGCATGGGTACCGGTGCATGCTGGTGCCTCGTAGTTGAAGTAGAACACCCATTGGCTCTCCGTGTTGACATAACAATGCCGGGCCGAATTGAAATAGGGCCTGCCGGGGGTCTGTGTATTGTTCACCAGGTTGCCGGTGCATCCACCTCCATCAGGGCGCAGGAACATGGCGACCGAGCGTTTTTGTGCCTGCCAGTTCGCCGCTTCCGGGCAATTAATGTTGATCTGGCAGGCCAGACTCTCGTAACCGGGGTAGTAGTCCCGCATGTAGCCGGCCTCACCGAAGGAGAAAATGTCGCGCAGGCCATGGGTGATGCTGGCCACATGCAGTTGGCCAGGCGCCACAAAGCCCGGCAATCGATACTCGATCACCACGGCATCTCCGGGAATGACCGCAGTGGCCATCGTGCCATCCGGCGCCCGGTTGGTGCGATCGAAACCGCCGATGAAGAAAGTACGGTCCTCGTTGTAGAGGTAGACCACTGCGCCCTCTGGCAACTCCCAACGGTCGAACTGAACGCTGAGCATCGTGGCTCCAGGGCTGCGCAGGACCAGGCGGCACACGCGCGGCCCGTCCGGGAGATCATCCCATCGCCCCAAAGCAAGGACATCCACCTCGAGTGCGCGCTGCACACCGTAGCGGAAACCACCCGGCACATCCTCTTGCAGAAGGCCTGCGGTATCAGGCCTGTGCAGAACGCTTTCGGGTAGGGCCGACCGTTCCAATAAGGGCTGGTCCCATTCCGTGGGCTGACCACCGATACTTACCTGGGCCGCGACCTGCATAGCACCGGCGGCCGCCAAAGGGAAAATGATCGCTCGCATATTAGTCACGAAGCTAATCCGCGGAACGCCCGTTCGGTTCTCCGCTCAAAAGAGATCGGATCACCGCGCAACGATCACGAACTCGGTGCGCCGGTTCTGTGCCCGGCCCTCTGGTGTGTCATTCGAGGCCAGGGGCTTGGTCGGTCCCAGGCCCTTGAAGGAAAGCCTCGCCCCGGCGATGCCCTTCTCCTGCAAGTAGCCCATGACGGTGAACGCCCGGTCATTGCTCAGCACCATGTTCGCCTCTAGGGCACCCACATTGTCGGTATGGCCTTCGATCCGGATCTTCAAGGTGGGGTTCTCCTTCAGGAAGCCGATCAGGTCATCCAGGATGAACTCCGAGGGTTTGGTGATCTCCGCCGAGTTGGAGGTGTATTTGATGTCGTTCACGCGGTAGCTGCGGCCCACCTCGATCTTCTGCACCGTCATGTCCGCTTTGGCGACACCAGCCCGCACGGTGTCCTCGATCCCGAAACTGCGCGAGTCGAAGACATGGTCCGCCTTCTTCACCGTGAGCACCACATCACTTCCCGCCTTCAAGCGCACCACGGTAGCGTAACGGCCATCCATACTGTCCACGCGGATCACCTCGGTCTGGCGTGTATCCATGTATTTGATCTCCACTTGCGCATCGCGCACCACCTTTCCCTGCTCGTCACGCACCTCGCCCTTCACGACGAGGATCTCGTCGGGGCGTGCCTCCTTCGGTAGTTCGAACCCGTAGATGTCAAGCCCACCCACACCCTTGAACCGGCCGCTGGCGAAATAGGCGGTCCGTCCATCGGCGCTCACGATCAAGCCGTGCTCGTCCTGGTCGGTGTTGATCGGTGCCCCGATATTCTTGGGCTTGCTCCAGGTCCCATCGTCGTTCAACCGGCTGAAGAAGATGTCATAGCCCCCGATGCCACGATGACCACGTTCCGGATCGTCTTGTGGGGGACGCGCGGCGAAGTAGAGCGTGCGGCTGTCACTGTGCATGAACGGCGCCTTCTCATCGCCCTCCGTATTGATGCCCGGGACCGGGACAGCGGGCGACCATTCGCCCTTCGCATTGCGCGTGCTTTGGAAGATGTCGATCCCGTGGGCGCCTTCGCGTGCGGTGGCGAAATACATCGTGTTCCCGTCCGCGCTCAGGCTGGGCTGGCTTTCCCAACCATCGGGCGTGTTGATCGCGGACCCCACATCGTCCAGGCCGGTCCACTCCCACTCCTGCCCGCCCACGTCCAGGTTGAACTTGCTGTCGTAATGCGTGCGATGGAGATCGCAATTGCGGAAGCCACGAGCGTCCGGCGGGTAACACACCGTGACGAACATCTCCTTGTTGTTCACGCTGATGGTGACACCTCCATAGTTGTCGCCGATGTTGAACGGATCCGGCAGTGCGCGTCCCGCATTGAAGTCGCCCTCGACGCTTTTCCGGCGTGCTTCCATCAATTCTTCCACGGGGCGCGACACGATGTCACCCTTGGCCTTCTCCTGCCGGATGCGCGTGAAGAACAGGAGTTCATTATCCGGTGAGAACATCGGCAGGTACTCGTCCGCCGGAGTGCTCACGTTCGCCAGGACATGTGGATCCAGCGGTGCGGTGTTCTTGTAGAAGTCCACATAGAATTGGAGTTCCGGCATCACCTCCTCCACATCCTGGTACTTCTTGTCGTAGTCCTTGCTCACCTTGGCCGCATCCTCCGTGGGAAAGTGGCGGAACACCTCGAACGCACGCGCCGCCTCGGCGAACTTGTCCTGGGCATAGTACATGGTACCCAGGTGGTATGGAACGTCGCTGTGGTACTGCGGGCACTTCGCCTGCAATTGTTCGAAATAGCGGATGGAAGCCTCATATCCCTTGCCGCTTTCCTTCCCGATCCGATAGGCCGATAGTCCAAGGCGGAACAAGCACTCCGCGCATTCTCCGTCGATCTCCAAGGTGGACTTCAACTTCTGGTGCCGCTCAACGGGATCGTTCGCCTTCGCTGCTTCATCCAGCAGCTTCAGGATCTTCTTGTCCGTTGGTGGGCCGCAGGGATCCGCATCGTCCTGTGCGATGGAAATGACGGTCGCGCCGAGCGCGACGACCATCATCATCCACCTGAGTTGCGCGACACATGCGCCGCCCCTGCCACGGTTCCGGATCATTTCACGGTCGTGTCTGTCGCTTCGGCCTTGGCGATGAGGTCATCGCCCTTCTTCCGGGCCGTTTGCACCAAACCATCGGCACGTTTATCCGCCTCGGCGATGAACTGCTGCTCCTTGCGGTCGGCTTCCTTCTTCGCCTTGTCGGCCACGGCCTTCGCGGCGATCTTGCCGAAGGGATCCTTCACTTGCGCCACCCCGTCATCAGCCGCTTTGTAGGCCTGGGTCTTCGCGTTGGCGGCTTCGCGGCGGGCATCTGCCTTGATCTGGTCGGCCTGCTTCTGGGCCTCGGCAACAAGACGTGCGGCTTCCTCACGCGCCTGCGCGACGGCCTCCTCTTTCGCCTTGCCGATCTGCTGGTTCACCTCCTGTTTGATCTCGGCCACGATGACCTCCTTCACATTGCTACCACCACCGGCGAAGACCGGCTTGATGATGGGCTTGTCGATCGTGCCGGTCATTTTCACAGTGAGGTCTAATTCAGCGGGCACTTCGAAGTTCGACCCGATCGCCTGGTTGGCCTGGCCCAGCAGGCCACTTACCGTTTGCGCGGCTGCGGCACCGAAGATGTCGCTGGGGACTTTCGCCTTCATGTCGTAGTCGATGGCCTGGTCCGCGAAGGCGGTGCTGCCGCCGACATTGGCCTTGATCCGATCGATGCGCACATCGAACGGCTTGGTGATCATCTTCCCGTCGCTGAACTCATAGGTGAAGGTCACGTCCTGGAGTGTCGTGTTCTCAAGGCCCTTGATCTTGATCGCTTTGGCCAGATCCACCAGCGGCTGGAAGCCATCGATGCTGACGCTCTTGGTGCGCAGGGTTCCTCCACCCGCCAACGAGCTCATCACGGGCTGCATATGCTCATCGAGCAAGGCTTGCATGCCCAGATCGGTGCTGAACTTCCCCTTGCAGGTCTTCGCGATGGGCGCCATCTTCTGCACGGTCTCCATGTAACGCACGGTCTGCTCAATGTCCAGGTCCTTCACCGCGTAGGTGAGGTCGATCCGTGGGGCTTTCACATCCTTCACCTCGTAGCCACCGGCCATAGCGACGCTCCCTCCGAAGAGGTTGAAGAAGACATCCTTCAGGTCCACGCGTTGATCGTGGACATGGAGGCCACCGCGCACGTTGGTCAGGTGCATCTCATCGTAGATCACTTCACCCACCGTGGCGCCCATGCGGAAGTCGACATTGCCCGGTACTTCGATCACGCTCATCGGGGTGCTATCCACCGCTGCCTCCGTCGTTGTGGTACTCGTGGAAGGACCCATCAGCTCGTTCAGGTCGAACTTGTTCGCGGTGAGGTCGAAGCTGCCGACAAGGGTGCTGTCCTTCAGCCACCACTGCAGGTAGTTGTCCATACGCCCCTTGGCCTGGATGTCGCTGGTGCCCACGCTTCCGTCGAAGCTGGTGAGCGCGAGGAACCGCGGACTGAAGTCGAAGTACATGCTCTTGATACCCACACCGTAAGGCAATGAATCCGTTTTGTAGGCCATGCCCAGCAGGATCATTTTGCCCTCGGCAGTGAACTTTTCGTAGCGCTGTGCCTCGATGTCGCTCATCGCACCTTTCATGCGCACATCCGCGGTGAAATTGCCCTGGAGTTCATCCCCTTTCATAGGCACTACTTTCTTCACACTCGCCAGATCCAACTGCGCGCGTAACTCGGCATCCACGGTCGGGTCCGTCATCGGCTTGGTCAAATACATCCGTGCCTCCACGGGATTGCCAGCCATCTTCAGCGCAAAGCGTTTCAGGTCCACGATCATGCCGTTCATGTCGGCGCCGCCCGGGCTGGTGATCTTCAGATCGACGAAGATGTCCTCCACCGCAGCGGGCAGATCGGGATATTGGAAGCGACCCTGGTCCACATCGACGACGAGCGAAAAGCCCGGCATGCTCTTCTCGTTGTAGGTGCCCTTCACGCTTCCACTGAAGCCGGCCTTGCCGCTCATTTTGACGCCGCTCAGGTCCGTGGCGAACTCAGCAGGTACGAGCGAGAGCAGGGTGCCGAGGTCGCTCTTCTTCGCGTTCCATGTAAGGTCCATGGTGATATCATCGCCGGGCATCGCGAGCCATCCGTCGAAGCCGAGCACCAATTGGTTCACCGTGGCCTCGTTCTCCTTGAAGGTGAACTTCATGTTGGCCATGTCCATATCGAGATCGGCGGTAATGTCCGCCTTGGCATGGCGCAGGTACTTCACGCCATCGAACACCACATCGACACTATCGGCATGCGTGGTGGTCTTCAGGGTGAAGAGGTCCTGGGTGAAATCGCCGCTCCCGCTGTGATCAAGCCCGGCGAGCTCCATATAGTAGGGCAGCGACGCGTCGTCGTAGATCAGATGCCCATCCTCGATGGAGTATTCGCGCAAGCCGATGTGGAAGGCCGACGCTGCTGTGTCGGTGGGCACCGCAGCGGTTGTATCCACCTTCGCGATATCCCAGTTGGCGCGACCATCCGCCAGCACTTTCACATGGATGTACGGCTTCACCAACCCGATGCTCTTGATGTCGATCTTGTCGCCGAAGAGGCTCATCAAGTTGACGGTCGCGGTGAGCGTCCCGATGCGCGCCAGATCGATGCCCTCGAAAGGGGCCACGTTACTCACCTTCACATCGGCGATCTCCACCGTCAGGTTCGGAAAGTGCTTCAGGAGGGTGATGTCCCACTCACCCCAATCCACTGTGGCGTTGATGTTCTTGTTCACCTCATCCTTCACCGCAGCCTCGATCTTGTCCTTGAAGACGATCGGCAGGATGATGGCGGCAGCGAGGATCAACAGGATAAGGACGCCGAGGGTGATCAGGATACGTTTGGTCCACTTCTTCATGGCTATCAGGGTTGGGGCGATGCATACATCGCCTTTGAGGTTCTTTGACGGAGCAGGTGATCGGCAAGGACCAGGCAGGCCATGGCCTCAACAATGGGTACGGCGCGCGGCACCACGCAAGGGTCGTGCCTCCCTTTGGCTTCGAGGGTCACTGGGCGACCCTCGCGGTCAACGGTCTGTTGGGCGCGGGCAATGGTGGCGGGAGGCTTGAAGTTGACAGCGAAGAGTATGTCCTGGCCATTGCTGATGCCGCCTTGGATCCCGCCGCTACGGTTGGTGCGGGTCGTGATCGCACCGGTGTTGTCCGTGGCGAATGCATCATTGTGCTGTGAACCGCGCATGGCCGAGGCGGCTGATCCGCTGCCGACCTCGAATCCCTTCACGGCATTGATGCTCAGCATGGCCTTGCCCAGGTCGGCATGCAGTTTATCGAACACCGGTTCGCCCAAGCCAGGTGGAGTGCCTCGTACCACACACGAAACGCTGCCACCGACCGAATCGCCTTCGCCGCGCACTTCTTCGATAAGGGTTGTCATACGCGCAGCCGTTGTCGGATCCGGACATCGCACATCGCTTTGCCAAACGCGTGAAAGGTCCATTTCCGTGTTGGCCTGCTCCAGAACGACATCTCCCACCCGGCTCACGTAGGCGTTCACCTGCACACCACTCAGCGCGAGAAGTTGCCGGGCGATCGCGCCACCGACCACGCGGCAGGCTGTTTCCCGGGCACTGCTCCGGCCACCGCCACGGTGGTCACGGATCCCGAATTTCTGTTCCCAAGTCAGGTCGGCATGGCTCGGACGGTAGATGTTCTTCAGCGCGTCATAGTCCCCTGGTTCCGCATCGCTATTGCGGATCACAAAACCGATGGGCGTTCCGAGCGTAATGCCTTCCATGAGGCCACTCAGGAATTCGACCACGTCGCTCTCCGAACGCTTGGTACCGAGCGGTGTGCTTCCCGGCCTGCGGCGGTCCAATTCGTTCTGGATGGCCGCCAAGTCCAGCTTGAGACCGGCCGGGCAGCCATCGACCACCCCACCGATGGCAGCGCCATGGCTTTCGCCGAAAGTGGTAAGGCGGAAAAGCTGACCCAATGAGTTGCCCGGCATAAGGGGTGCGAAGTTAGAAGCAGGTACCCGGCCGCTCCCTGCGATGTGGCACATCCATCCACATCGTGATCGTTAGGAACGGAGCCCTTTCTTTGTTCCAGTGATGGAGCGCCTGTTGATCAAGAACGCCAAGGCACTTGTGGGAACGCATCCCACGGGCACCCGCCTTGTATCGGGCAGTGCCATGGCCAAACTCCCGGTGATCGAGGACGCCTGGCTGACCGCGGAGAACGGACGGATCACTGGTTTCGGCTCCATGGAGGATTGGCCCGGCATAACCGACTGGACGGGCCTCACGGTGATCGACGCCAGCGGGCGTTTTGTGCTGCCGGGCTGGTGCGACCCACACACACATACGGTCTTCGCCGCGCCGCGCGAAGCGGAGTTCGTCGACCGCATCAATGGCCTCACCTACCAGGAGATCGCGGCCCGAGGCGGGGGCATCCTGAACAGCGCGCGGAAATTGCGCGATATGCCGGAGGATGAACTCTTCGAGCGGGCCAAAGGCAGGTTGGAAGAAATGATGTTCCACGGCACCGTGGCGGTGGAGATCAAGAGTGGCTACGGACTGAGCGTGGAAAGCGAATTGAAGATGCTCCGTGTGGTGAAGCGGATCAAGGAGAGCATGCCGCTCCAAGTGAAGGCTACGATGCTGGCCGCGCACGCCCTACCTCCCGAATACAAAGAGGACCGCGAAGGCTATATCGCGCTGATCGTGAACGAACTCATCCCCCGTGTGAAGGCCGAAGGTCTGGCTGACTTCATCGACGTGTTCTGCGAAACGAACTACTTCACAGTGGGCGAAATGGAGCGCATCCTGGAGGCGGGAAGCGCACATGGCTTGCGGGGCAAGGTTCATGTGAACCAGTTCACGAGCATCGGTGGAGTTCAAGCGGCAGTGAAGAACGGCGCGCTGAGCGTCGATCACCTGGAAGTGATGGAGGACGCGGATATCGATGCGTTGGTGGGATCGGGTACCATTCCGACATTGCTTCCTTCGTGCTCATTCTTCCTCCGCATCCCCTACGGCCCTGCTAGACAACTGATCGAGCGCGGACTTCCAGTGGCGCTGGCCACGGACCACAACCCGGGCAGCACTCCGAGTGGCAACATGAACTTCGTGCTCTCGCTCGCATGCATCCAACTGCGCATGCTGCCGGAAGAAGCGCTCAACGCGATGACGCTGAACGCAGCGGCGGCGATGGACGCGTCCGACGATCTCGGCAGCATCACCATCGGTAAGCGCGCCAGCCTGCTCATCACCCGGGAAGTACCTTCGCTCGCCTACCTGCCCTACGCGTTCGGCAGCGACTCGCTCGACACGGTCCTCATCGATGGAAAACCCGTCCGCTCCGGAGAAGTCCTCCGCTGAGATCTTCCGCCCCACGCACGTGCGCCCCCCCGGCTTGGAGTTCGCCATGGGGATCGCGCTGTTCGCGATGGTGCTCATCGTCTTCCTCATTTTGCAGGCGGTGGTGTTCTTCCGCGCCATCATCGTGCGCACGCCGGAGTTCGCCAACTCCTCCTTCTCCACCCATTGGTTGGATGACCCCGTCTTCAAGGCCCGCATGACGGAACTGGCGTTCAATGGTGATATCGTTGCCAGCGAAGCGCTTTGGAGCGGGGGCATCTGCACCGCATTGATCCTGCTCACCGTATGGCTGTGGAAACGGGGGCATATGCGCAACTTCCTGGGGCTGCGGATGGCCAGCCTGAAGCAATTCCTGATCTGGGGCGGGATCTTCCTCCTCCTTGCCATCGCCATCGAGGCTCTTTCGGCACTCTCCCCCTCTTTCTCCACCGATTTCATGGAGAAGATCCTCGGGAGTACCACCAGCCTTACCCTGCTTTTTATCGGCGTAGGCCTGCTGGGGCCTCTTTTCGAAGAGTTCCTTTTGCGGGGGTTGCTCTACGGCTCCATCCGACACATCGCGGATGAGCATGTGTCCGTGGCGCTCACAGCGGGTGTGTTCACATTGATGCACCAACAGTACGAACCTGCGGTGATCCTGCTCATCCTCCCCATGGGCATCGTGCTTGGCTATGCCCGGGCACGCACCGGATCCATCTGGGTGCCGGTGGTGCTGCACATGCTGAACAACCTGACGAGTTTGGTGGTGCCCTGAGGGCCGAACCGCGCGGAGTGATCAGCGGTTAGCTTTGGCGCCTTCTATTCGACCTGCCATGCAACGCCGCCTTATCGAATGTGTGCCCAACATCAGTGAGGGCCGTGATCGTGCGAAGATCGACGCCATCGCCGCCGTGGTGGAGACCGTGGAAGGCGTGCGCCTGCTCGATGTGGACCCCGGCAAGGCAACGAACCGCACCGTGATCACCTTCGTCGGCGAACCGGGACCGGTGATCGAGGCGGCGTTCCGCCTGATCAAGAAAGCGCAGGAACTGATCGACATGCGTGGCCACAAGGGTGAGCACCCGCGTTTCGGTGCAACGGATGTTTGCCCGCTTGTTCCCATCAGCGGGATGACCATGGATGAAACGGCCACGTATGCCCGAAAGCTGGCCGAGCGCGTGGGAAAGGAACTTTCCATTCCCGTTTACTGCTATGAATTCGCAGCGAGTGAGGAGAAACGCCGCAACCTGGCCAACAACCGCAGCGGCGAATACGAAGGCCTTCCGAAGAAATTGAAGGACCCGGCCTGGAGGCCCGATTTCGGTCCGGCGGAGTTCACCGATAGCGTGGCCCGCAGCGGTGCCGTCGCCATCGGCGCGCGCAATTTCCTGGTTGCGTACAACGTGAACCTCAACACCACGAGCACGCGCCGGGCGAACGCCATTGCCTTCGACATCCGTGAGGCAGGCCGTGTATTGCGCGAGGGTGATCCGCTCACCGGCAAGCCCATTCTGGACGCGAACGGTGAACCACAGAAGATCCCAGGCAAACTGAAATCGGTGAAGGGCATCGGTTGGTTTATCGAGGAGTACGGCATCGCGCAGCTCTCGCTCAACCTCACCGATATCACTGTCACACCTGTGCACGTGGCTTTTGATGAAGCATGCAAGAGCTCGGCCGAGCGTGGCATCCGGGTGACCGGCAGCGAACTCGTCGGCCTTATCCCGAAGCAGTCATTGCTGGACGCGGCCGATTTCTACCTCGCGCGCCAGGAGCGCAGTCTTGGTATCAGTGAGCGGGAGAAGATCAAACTCGCGGTCAAGTCGCTCGGCCTCGACGACCTCGGCCCCTTCGACCCACAGAAGAAGGTGATCGAGTACATGTTGGAGGACCCTGCCGCCGAGCGCCTCGTCCGCATGGACCTCAAACGCTTCAGCGAAGAGACCGCAGCGGAAAGCCCCGCTCCCGGAGGTGGTTCCGTGGCCGCGTACGTGGGCGCCTTGGGCGTGGCGCTTGGTACCATGGTGGCCAACCTCAGCGCGCACAAGCGCGGGTGGGACGAACGCTGGGAGGAGTTCAGCAAGTGGGCCGTGCAGGGTGAAGCTTACCGGAACGAACTGCTCTTCCTCGTGGACGAGGATACACGCGCATACGACCGGATCATCGCGTGTTTCAACATGCCCAAGGGATCGAACGAGGAACAGGCTTTACGCAAGGCAGCCATTCTAGAGGCGACTAAGGGCGCGATCAACACCCCGCTTCGCACCATGGAGGTGTGCGTCGAGAGCATGGCGCTGATGAAGGCGATGGCCCGGAGCGGCTTGAAAGCCAGCGTGAGCGATGCCGGGGTTGGAGCATTGTGTGCCCGAACCGGTGCCATCGGGGGCTACCTCAACGTACGGATCAATTGCGCTGGACTGGACGATGCGGCTTTCAAGACCGATGTTCTCGCGAAGGCGGAAGCATTGAAAGCGCAGGCTGAGGCCTTGGAGGCCGAGGTGATGGCCTTGACCCTGGCCAAGGTCTGAGGCAACACCCGACGCGTGTCCAGCGTACTACAATAGGAATAGCGCCTCAGGGCGCCCATGACCGCAAAACTCACATACCGCCAGTGGTCCCGCCGGATCACTTACTTCTTCCCGTTCCAGCTGTTGTTGCTGCACTTGAAGAAGAACCACATGCTCATGCTGGCGTGGCTGCTCTTGTTCGGGTTCGTGACCGAGAGCCTTGGCGTGAAGTACGGTGTGCCTTACCTATTTCTTTACCCGGAGTATTTCGGCAAGGTCGACTTCCTCTCCCATGCGATCACCGGCTTCGCGCTGGGCGGTTTCATCACCGCCTTCAACCTGTACAGCTACGCGATGCACGGGTACCGGTTCCCCTTCATCGCCACGATCGCGCGGCCCTTCCTGAAGTTCAACATCAATAACGCGATCATCCCGGTACTCTTCGTTCTGGCTTACCTGTGGAGCGCGGCGATCTTCCAGTACACCAAGGAGCTTGTACCCGCGATGGACGTAGCGATACACCTTATCGGCTTCCTCTTCGGGATCGGCTTGTTCCTGGCGATGGCACTGGTGTATTTCACCCGTACGAACACCGACATCATCAAGATGCTCGGCAAATCGGCGGAAGAATACAGGCCCGAAGAACCCCTGATGGACATCCTCGGCCCGCAGCAAGCGATCGTGCCCACGGGTGGCCAGGAAAAGCGCAAGGCCTCGCGCTGGTTGCGCAGGCAGCAGCGTACCGAGAAGTGGCGGGTGGAGACCTACCTCACGCCACGCTTGCGCATCATGCTGGCGCGGAGCAGCGCCCACTACGACAAGGAACTGCTGCGCGATGTCCTCTGGCAGAACCACATCAACGGATCGATTTTCGAGGTGGTCCTTGTGCTCAGCTTCATCCTGCTGGGCGCGTTCAGTGACACGCAGTTCTTCTCCATCCCGGCGGGGGCCAGCGCCTTCCTGTTCTTCACCATCGTGCTGATGATCGTGAGCGCGCTCTTCAGTTGGATGCAGGGGTGGACGGGAACGGTGATCATCGGCACGCTCGTGCTGCTGAACCTGATCAGCCACCGATCCGAGAAATTCCTCTACGACAACCAGGCTTACGGATTGGATTACACCGTGCCCCCTGCGACCTACGATCGCGCGATCATCACCGAGCAGGCGAACGATACCGCTGCGGCGGACCGCGACGCCCGCGCCCTGGTGGCCACGTTGGAGCGCTGGGAGAAGAACAACCTGGCCTTCTCGCCAGCGGGAACGAAACCGCCGATGTTGGTGATCAACACCAGCGGTGGCGGTTTACGTTCCATGCTCTGGACCTTCCGGTGCCTGCAACATGCGGACAGCCTGCTGGGCGGCACACTCATGTCACGGACTGTCCTGGTAACCGGCTCTTCCGGCGGATTGATCGGTGCGGCATACTACCGGCAGATGTTCCTGGCGGACACGGACAATGGGACCGTTGAGCGGAACGCCATCCCTGTGCTGGACGAACTTTCCGGCGACATGCTGAACCCGATCGCCTTCAGCTTCGTGACCAACGATATGTTCGTGCGCTACCGCAGTGTCCGCGATGGTGACCTGAAGTACACGCTGGACCGGGGCTACGCGTTCGAGCGACGCTTGAACGAGAACACCCGCAACATGCTTGACGTGAGGTTGAGCGATGTGGCCGGACCGGAGCGCGAAGCACGGATCCCCTTGATGGTGGTGAGCCCCACCTCGATCAACGACGGACGACGCCTGGTGATCGGCGCGCTCCCGATGGCCTTCCTCACGAACATCACCCCATCGGCGACAAGCAATATCCCAAGCCAGCCAGAGGCCGTTGAGTTCCAGCGGTTCTTCGCCGACCAGGGTGCCGGGCATTTGAAACTAACCAGCGCGTTGCGCATGAACGCGACGTTCCCTTACATCACCCCCGTGGTGAGCCTGCCGAGCAACCCACCCATGCGGGTGATGGATGCCGGCGTGCGCGACAACTACGGTTACCGCGTGTCGCTCGCGTTCCTTCATACGTTCCAGGACTGGATCGCCGAACACACCAGCGGGGTGGTCGTTTTGCAACTGCGCGATACCCAGAAAGAACTCGAAGTGAAACCCAGCAGCGGTTCATTGGTCGGCCGTATGCTGGATCCGATCGGCAGCGTGTACGACAATTTCGTTCGTGTGCAGGACCAGGACTACGACCTCCTGCTGAAATTGACTGGAGGTAACCACGCCGTTCCCATGCGCATCATCGACCTGCAGCTCAGGCACGATGAGGAGGAACAGATCTCCCTGAGCTGGCACCTGACAGCCTTGGAGCGCAAGCGTGTCTTGCGCACGATCAACTCAGCGGAGAACCGTCTGGCGTTCGAGGAATTGATCGACGCGTTCCAAGGACAGGGCATGAGCCCTACGCTGGCCGCGAATGCCAAAGCACCAGCCCCGGCAACGGGTCACGCTCCACTGCGCTGAGGGTCATCCCACGCTCAAGGAGACATTCCGCCAATAACTCACTGAAACCGAATGCGACCGAACCGGTCGCGTACACCTCCACCCGCTGTTCGGGGGTAAAGAAGGCAGCCAGCAATTCCAGCAGCGCGTTGAACCTTGAGACGATGAGGTCACGCACGTAGGGTTCCTGCAAAAGCGGTGTGAACATGGCCGTGTGCGAGGCAAGTGCCTTGGCCGGGAAGGGCGACCGATAAACCTGCTCGATGACCACTGCCAGATCCGGTCCTTGCTCGCCGAAGAGCGCGCTGCGCACATGGGCGGGCATCCGGTCGTAGAAAGCGTCCTGCAACATGGTGCGGCCCAGATCGGCTCCGCTGCCCTCATCTCCGAGCACGTACCCGAGCGATGGCAATGGTTGGAAAAGTTGGGCTCCGTCGAAATACCCGGCGTTCATCCCAGTGCCCAGGATCAACACCAGGCCCGCGCGGTCCGCACATAAGCCACGGGCTGCGGCCATCAGGTCGGTATCCACCTCAACGGGCACCCCGGGCCAGACAGCGCCAACGGCATCGCGCATGCGTTGGCGACGTTGTTCCGTCCCACAGCCAGCACCATAGACCGACAACATTCCGGCTGCGAAGGCTTCGGGGTGGCGCTCATTGAAGTAACGCTGCACCTCCGCGGCGAAAAGGCCGGCATCCCCCTGGACCGGGTTGAACCCGCATAACCGTTCCCCCTTCGCAGGGAAAGTCATCACGGTGCCGTCCGATCCGATCAGGGCCCAGCGGGACGAACTGCCACCGATCTCAGCGATGATCCGGGTGCGGGTCATGCCGGAAAGGTAGCCGGGCGCCGGTTTAGGGCGCCTGGTTGAAGAGGAACTTGTTCTGGCTGGTGAGCCCGTTCTTCAAGGCGTACATCACCACGGCGGCCGTGTTGTTCACACCGAGCTTTTGCATGATGTTCCGCCGGTGCGTGGTCACGGTGTGCGCGCTCAGGTTGAGGCGTTCAGCGATGCGCGTATACGACTGCCCCTCAGCGATAAGCCCGATGACCTGGCACTCACGCTCGCTCAAGGCGACCGGCGCGCACGACAAGGGCTCCGCAAGGAACTGGTCCACATCAAAAGAAGCCAGGCGCAGTGTCTCCAGGATCTTCCCGCAGAAGAACTTGTCTCCGTCCGCGGTACGCAGCACAGCATCCACGATCTCGTCCACGTCGCAATCCTTCTTGATGTAGCTGGTCACGCCCGCCCTGATCGCGCTCATCAGTGCAACAGGCGACGGATCCGGCGTGATGCCAACGAACCGAGTCCCCTTCGAACGGCGTAATCCGTCGCGGATGGCCTGGGCACCGAAACCGTCCGCCGTATGATCGATAAGCACAACATCGGGCCGAAGCCGCACCAGCAACGCTTGAAGTTCGATTGCGTCCCGGGCCACTCCCACCAACTCCACTCTGGGCACCTCCATAAGGATGGTCCGCAGTCCGATGAGCGCGAGCTCACTGTGGTCGGCTAAGAGGGTCCGGATGCGCATGAACTATTTGGAATCGTTCCAAATACGGGGCAAATGTAGACCGCCACCCCCCGCTTCCCAAATGAGGTTCTACACACCTGTTCGTTCATGTATCGCGAACACACCTCCTTCGAAACTCAACGAGGTCCGCGGGAAAACCGGAAGCGCCTCATGGAGCAGTTCATCCGCGGTTTTGTAGCGCGAACTGAAGTGTCCGAGTAGCAAGTGGCCCACGTTCGCCTCGCGAGCCAGCGTAGCTGCCTGCAGGGCCGTGGAGTGCATGGTTTCCTTCGCTCGTTTCAAGAGCGATTCGGTGAACGTGGCTTCGTGATAGAGAAGATCCACGTTCTGGAGGTGGGGTACCAGTGCCGGTTCGTAGGCGGTATCCGAACAGTAGGCGTAAGCGCGCTGCGGAGACGGATCCGTGGTGAGTTCGGCATTGGGGATCACCTTGCCGTCATCCATGCGGAGGTCGTCGCCGTTCTTGATGTCATTGCGCCGGAAATGGGGGATCAAATGCAGTTTGTCCTTCCGCAGGTGGCGCGGCGCCGGACGTTCCCTGAAGACGAAGCCTGTACATGGGATCCGGTGTCGCAATGCGAGGACCTGGACCGTGACATGATGGTCCTCCCACGCCAGGAGCCCGCTCTCCGGCCGCAACGCATGGAATCGCAGCGGATAGCGGAGGTAGGTCCCGGACACCTGCAACTGCAGATCGATCACCTGCTTCAATTCGGCCGGGCCGTGTACGTGGAGTTCCTTCTTCCGCCCCATGAGGTGCATCGAGCTGACCAGGCCCATGAGCCCGAGGTAGTGGTCGCCGTGCAGGTGGCTGATGAAGATGTGACCGATGCGCATGAAGTTCACGCCCTGTTCGCGCAACCGTTCCTGCGTGCCCTCACCACAGTCGATCAGGTAAAGCGCCTCGTGCACGTTGAGCAATTGGGCCGTGGGAAAGCGGCCTCGCGCAGGTAATGCGGCCCCTGTGCCCAGGGTGGTCAGTTCAAAGCGTCGCGTCGCCATTCACGAAGAAGGCCCCACAAGGGGGCCTTCCGATGTTCGTTCAGAACCGCTGGATCAGCGGTGCAGCACCATGCGCCCGGTGAAGGTCTCGCTGCCGGAGCGCACTTTGTAGAGATATATCCCTTCCTCCAACTCGCCGGCCTCGAACGCGATACGGTTCGTGCCTGTCTTGCCCTGTACGTTCTGCTTCCAGATCTCCTCCCCCAACAGGTTGAACACGCTCAGCGCCACCGTACCCTGGTGGGTGAGTTGGAATTCGATGGATGTGCGGGCGGAGAAAGGGTTCGGCACATTGTGCACGGCACCCAAGCCACCGGCGGCCATTTCCACCGTGCCGCTGGTGTTGTCGATTATAATCTGGTAACCCGTGAAGGATTGCGGGATCGCTTGCACGCCGCCGAAGAGGAAGGTGTAAGCGGTCACGTTCAACGTCAGCGGATAGGTACCGACCGTGGTGGGCGTTCCCTCGATGATGCCACAACCCAGCACACCGGCCATGTACGTGCAGTTGGCCGGGCTCTGTGAAGCACAGGCGACGGACAGACCCGGAGGAAGCCCATCGATGTTATCGAACGAAACGGAATCCAGCATGACCCCGGTGAACAGCGGGTTGATCACACCGGCATCCTCCGGCACGATCAGGTTCAGGGTCTGCAGGTATGGGACACCCACATAACCGGTCACAAAATTCTCAGTGGTATCCGGCCATACGCCATAGAGGCTGTCGGCATAGAGCGGATCCGGTGTGCAGGGTTGGGCGAAGGCGGTGGTGGTAAGACCTACCGCAGCGATACAGAGTACGAGTTGCTTCATGAGGGTGTTCAGGATTCTTTGTTGACGTCTTTCTCGATCTCCTCCATGTAGAGGAGGTCAACCGCTTCCGCAGGGGTCGGGGTGATCGAGAGCACGCTTTCGAGTTGCGAGATCTGTACCAGTTTCTGCACAGGCTCCTGCAAACCGCAGACCACCAGGCTTCCGTTCACGCTTTTGCAGAGGCGGTTGGCCACGAGCAAGGCGCTCAAACCGGATGAATCGCAGTAGCGGGTCGACGTGAGATCGATGATCACGTTGCGCACACCGGTCTTGTTCAGGTACACCA
>JBDTNF010000229.1:0-7935 GCA_039933875.1 Flavobacteriales bacterium
CAAGGGGCAGGCGCTGCACACCACGGGCAAAGTCAAAGAAGCCGACGCTACATTGGTGCCACCCGCTAACCCAACAACCACAGATAAATGAAGCCAAGGACTATCATCATCTTTTCAATTTCTGTGATCGCGCTACTAATGACTGTGGGCCTCATCACGTCACCTCCGAAGCCCCAGCATTCTGAGCCAACTGAGCAGCCCTCCGCCCCGGGCGAACAGGAAGAAACTATGGCCTGCGGAAAGCTCTCAGCCTATGTGATCAGCAAGGGGTGGGTGAAGCAGTGTGTCCACGATCCGTCCGGGGTCTATTTTCCGAACTACGAAGAGACGTTCGTCCAAGGAGATGCGACCGGGTACTACACCATCGACGGCTACTATCTTAGAGAGGATGGTTCCCGTCGTGATTACAAGGCAACACTCAGTTGCAAGATGGACCATTGGGAAGCTGGCATCCTCATTGTGAACGGGGTTTTCGCAACGCCTGGGATGGCCCTTTAGGATCGTCCACCTAAGTGTCCATCTAATTGTCCACCTAATGCCAGCTTTGGCCCAAATCAGCAGCCTGCGTGCTCCTCTGCGTAGGGCCATTCCTGGCAGGCTGGCGTCGTCGAAGTTTCGGAGGGTGCCGAGCACAACGCCAGGCCAATTACAGGGGCTTACAGTGGCTTTAACGCCTGTTCAAAGGCACCCCTGCACCCATTTAAGGCCATCGTACAGGGCTGCCAGGCGCCTGGTTCACCTGGATCTCACCCGATTTGCACCTTTCGTTTTTAGCAAGGGTATGCCCATCCAAGGGTCGCGGCCTTACTGTGGCGGGCATTGTGGCCATTTTTCGCCACTTTCTTCATTTGAACCTTTGGACCTTACCCCCCTACAAGAGGCTGATCGTATCGAGCATCATGTCCGCATCGAATTTCCCGGCAGCGTAAATGTTGTTGTCAGCATCATAGGCTACGCTCAAGGCTTGGTCCCCGAAGGTGCCGCCATTGCCTTTGGCGGAGATGAAATTCCCCATGCTATCCAGCTCCGCAACGTAGAGGTCGTTGAAATTGTTGACCGGTGTGGGCAGGCTCACTCCATCAAGCACGGTGCCCGCAAGGTTGTAAGTACCTGCACAGGCGATGCGGCTGCCGTCCGCGGACAAGTCCATTCCATACACCTCCATGTAAGCCGTGGCGCCGGCTGGATTCAGCCAAAGCCATTGCCCGGTCCCGCTCAGCTTGGCGATCCATAGATCATTGTTGGGCGGGAGCGCGGTCGCCGTGAACGGCCCGAAGGTGGCCGTGTTTCTGTAGGTGCCCATGACATACACGTCCCCTGTGGCCGTCGCCTGCACACCATAGCCCTTGTCCCAGTGACTTCCTCCGGCCTGCACCGCCCATTCCCATACACCGGCAGAATTGAGTTTGGCGATGAACGCATCGTAGTAGATCGTCCCATCGAACAGCTCGAACGAGCCGAAGGCGCCGGTATCGTGGAAGCGCCCGGTGATCACCAAGCTATTGTCGGGCAGCACGTCCATGGCGTAGGCATCGAGCGATCCCGTTCCACTGGTGGCCATGGTGTTCCATACCGGCACCCCTGCGCCGGTGAATTTGTGGACGTTGACCCTCTCGATGCCGCATTGCAACAGGATGTCATCACTGCCGTCCACTTCGACCATCCATCCCTGGGTGCTCAAGGTAGTAGGCCCGGGCACGGTGCTCAGCCACACCCATTCGCCTGCTGGCGATAGACCCGCGATGAAGGCCTGGTAACCAAAGTCGTCCCCGGGAATGGTGAAGGGCCCGAACTGGGAATCGTTCCCATCGTGGTAGACGAAACCGGACACGATGATCTCGCCGGTGGATCGGTACGCGACACCGAAGATGTCCATGTCCGCGGTGTTGTGCGCTTCCGCGGTCCATTGCACGGATCCATCAGTGGGGTCCAACTGCTGTACGAATGCGTCGGTCCCGCCGCTGCTGACGAGCGGGGTGCCGTGCGCGTCGATGGTGCCTTCGTATGTGCCCAGCAGATAGAGTTCGCCTGTGGGGGAGACGTCGGTCACCGCGCGGTCCGTGCCAGCTGCGCCAGCGTCCCAGGCCCAGGCCCAGTCCAGCGATTGACCACGGCCGTTCGAGACCAGAAGAAGAACACTAAGGAGGAAGGGTATAAAGCGCATGGTTGCAACGTTAACCAAAAGACGGAACGCTCCGCGAGGGTTGCCATGATCGAACGCGCACGTTCCAGAGCGAACGTGCGGCCTACGCCTGTTAGGTGCCCATGGGATGCCCAAAAGAAGGTGCATCCAGGCCCACCGCCGGTGGAACAGCGAACACCGAACATCGAATGAGTAGTGCGTTCGCTTCGACCCTCGATGTTGGAAATTCGGTGTTCGATACTCTCAGGCCCGCACCGCTTCGCCGTTCGTCTTCACGCCCAGCTTCGCTTCCACCTCCGCGATCGCCTTGATGGTTCGAAGGAGTGAATCCGGTGTGACGCTGATGGAATCGATGCCGAGTTCCACCAGGAACTGTGCGAAGTCCGGGAAGTCGGAAGGGCCTTGCCCGCAGATGCCAACCTTGGTCCCCGTCTTCTTGGCGGAGGTGATGAGCATCTTGAGCATGCGCTTCACGGCCTCGTTGCGTTCGTCGTAGATGTGTGCCACCAGCGCGCTGTCGCGGTCGAGGCCGAGGGTGAGTTGCGTGAGGTCGTTGCTGCCGATGGAGAAGCCGTCGATGTACTGCGCGAATTCATCGGCCATGATGATGTTGCTGGGGATCTCGGCCATGAGGTAGAGTTCCAGCCCTTCCTTGCCACGCTCCAGGCCGTATTCGCGCATCACCACCTGCACCTTCTTCAGTTCGGTCACCGTGCGGCAGAACGGGATCATCACCACCACGTTCTTCAGGCCCATCTTCTCACGCACCCGGCGGATCGCCTTGCACTCGAGCCCGAAGGCTTCCTTGTACGCCTCGCTGTAGTAGCGGCTCGCACCACGCCAGCCGATCATCGGGTTCTCCTCGTGCGGCTCGTAGTGTTCGCCGCCCAGGAGGTTCTTGTACTCGTTGCTCTTGAAGTCGCTGAAGCGCACGATCACCTTATTGGGATAAAACGCGCTGGCGATCTTGGCGATGCCGTAGCTCAGCTTCTTCACGAAGAAGGTCTCCTCGTCCTCGTATCCGTTGATCAGGTAGCTGATGCGGCCGCTGAGGGCCACGTCGCCGAGTTCCTTGTGCTGCAGCAATGCCAGGGGATGCGCCTGGATGTAGTTGTTGATGATGAACTCTTCGCGCGCCAGGCCCACACCGGCGTTCGGCAGGCTCGCGAACTTGAAGGCCATGTCCGGTGAGGCGACGTTGAGCATGATCGGCGTGCGCACCTTCGGGATCGCGCTCAGCAGCGTTTCCTCCGTGGTGTAAGGAACGTGGCCTTCGTAGATCACCCCGGTATCGCCTTCGCAACAACTGATCGTGATCTCGTCGCCGTTCTCCACTTTCTCCGTGGCATCGCCACAACCAACGATGGCCGGTACGCCCATTTCGCGCGCCACGATCGCAGCATGACAGGTGCGGCCACCTTTGTTGGTGACGATGGCCGCCGCCTTCTTCATGATCGGTTCCCAATCGGGGTCCGTCATGTCGGTCACGAGCACGTCGCCCTTCTGGAAATCCTTGCCGTCGGTTCCGCCACCGCGACCATCGAGGCTGTACATGATGCGCACCTTGCCGGTGCCCACCCGCGCGCCGATCGCGATGCCCTTGGCGATGATCTTCTCCTTGCCTGTGGGCGTCAGCTTGTGGTCGATCACCTTGTCGGCATCACTGCGGCTGTGGATGGTCTCGGGTCGCGCTTGCAGGATGAAGAGCTGCTTGCTCAGCCCGTCCACGGCCCACTCCACATCCATGGGGCACCACTGGCCTTTCTTCTCGCTGTAGTACTTCTCGATGGCCACCACACTGCGTGCGAGTTCCAGCGCGATCTCGTCAGAGATGCAAAAGCGGTTGCGCATGGGTCGCTCCACGGGCACCGTGAGCACGGGTTCGCCCGGCTCGACGCCGTAGATCATTTTCCGGTCCTTGTGGCCAAGCTTCTTCTCGATGATGCTGCTGAAGCCCTCATTGAGCGTGGGCTTGAAGACCAGGAACTCATCGGGGCTCACGCTGCCCTGCACCACCATTTCACCCAGGCCGTAGCTGCCGTTGATCAGCACCACGTCCTTGAAGCCGCTCTCGGTATCGAGCGAGAAGGCCACGCCACTGCTGGCCAGGTCGGAGCGAACCATTTTCTGCACGCCCACGCTGAGGCCGATGTTGAAATGGTCGTAGCCCAGGTTGTGGCGGTACACGATGGCACGGTCGGTGAAGAGCGAGGCGAAGCAGTTGCGCACAGCACTGATCAGGTCCTGGTGGCCCCGGATGTTGAGGAAGGTCTCCTGCTGCCCGGCGAACGAAGCGTCCGGCAGATCCTCCGCGGTGGCGGATGAACGCACGGCCACGTCGGTGGCATCCTGCCCGTACTGCTGGCTCATTTCGTCGTAGCGCTGGAGGATGCCCTTCCAGATCTCCTCGGGGAACTTGCCGTTCTTGATCAGCGTGCGCACGGCGAGACCGGTCCTTCTGATGCTCTCCACATCGTCCGGATCCATCTTGCCGACCAAGTCGCGGATCCTCGCATCCAGTTCATTGTGCGCGATGAAGGCCTCGTAACTCGACACCGTCACCACGAACCCACCGGGCACGGTGACGCCCAACTTGGAGAGGTGCTGGATCATCTCCCCGAGGCTGGCGTTCTTGCCGCCCACGGTGGGCAGGTCGCTGAGCTGCACCTCGTGCAGCCATTTGAGATAGGGGGCCTTGGTCATAACGGTTTCGGATGGTGTGATGGTAAGACGCAGCTTGGGACGAACGGCGATGGCAAAGTTGGATCGCGACCCGTGGTCGGATCTGAACAAGGGTGGCCAATTTGTTCACAAAGACGACAATGCCGGAATGGACCCCTGTGGTGAACGGCCCATTCCCCGGCGGTAGCTTTCAGGAAAGCGATCATGGTCGATATCCCACCCAAGGGCTGGGTGCGTGTCCACTCGTATCTTGGCGCAAACATCACGGACCCTTCCCCATGAAGAAACCACTACTCCTCCTTGTCGCCTGTGCTGGCGTGCTGGGCGCCCAAGCGCAAAGCACCTGTGCCACCGCGGTCCCCGTCACGATGGGCTCAACGATCGTCGCGGGCATCACTGGCACCGAGATCCCCGCTCCGCTATGTGCGGCCAATGGTGCGGGTGCCACCGCCGGCATGTGGTACACCTTCGTACCCGCGCTCGATACCACCTATACCATCAGCACGGTGGCCAGCGGTGTCGATACCCGCTTCCACGTTTACACCGGCAGCTGCGGTGCGCTGGTCTGCGTGGGTGGCGATGATGACTCCGGTCCGAACTACACCTCGGTCACCAATTTGGATCTCTTGAGCGGTGTCAGCTATACCGTCGCGTTCGACAACCGGTGGTCCTCCAGTGGCTTCAGCTTCGAGATCGGGTACACCACGATCGTTGTGCCGCCTCCGCCTCCCGAAGGGATGGTGGTCTTCACGAACCTGGGATTGGTCGGTGTACAGGGCTCGACCTATGGCGCCGTCGATATGAACGGTGATCACCTGGACGATGTGGTGTCCGTGGGCAGTTCCAACATCAACGTCCTGCGCCAGATCCCGGGCGGGTTCGCCCCATACAACTACATCACTACCGCAGCGGATAATGTGGCCAGCTGGAGCATGTCGGCCGGCGATCTGGATGGCAATGGCTACAACGACCTCCAGTACGGTGGTGGTGGTGGTGTGACCTATATGATGGCCAATACCGATGGTAGCGCTTACACGGAGGTTTCCTTCCCTGAGTACGTTTTCAGCCAGCGTGGTAACATGGTGGACATCAACAACGATGGCGACCTGGACGCTTTCATGTGCCACGATGTGGACGCGAACGTGTATTACCTCAACGATGGCACCGGCAACCTCGTGTTCCATCAAGGTGAGTTCGGTACCACCTGCGGGAACTATGGTTCGGTGTGGATCGATTACGACAGCGACGGGGACATTGACTGCTTCGTGGCCAAGTGCGGTTGCGATCCAGTGGATATCCTGATGCGCAACAACGGCGACGGCACTTTCACCAGCATGGCGGCTACACTCGGCCTGGCCGATCAGCACCAAAGCTGGTCCAGCGCCTGGGGCGACTACGACAACGATGGTGACATGGACGTGCTGATCGGATCCAGCTCCAGCAACGTACACAAGCTGATGAAGAACAATGGCGATGGCACCTTCACCAACGTCACCATTGGTTCGGGCTTCGACAGTTTCCCAGGCCAGAGCATCGAGTGGAACTGCCGCGACTTCAACAACGATGGTTGGATCGATATCATCGGTGGCGGAGCCATCCACTACAACAACCACGACTGGACCTTCTCGCACGATGACACCGCTCCGGGCAACGGCCCGATGGGCGACCTGAACAACGACGGGTTCATCGACATTCTTGGTGGCACCACCGCGTACATCAACTACGGCAACGACAACAACTGGCTTACCGTGGCCACCGTGGGCACCTGGAGCAACCGGAACGGCATCGGCGCCCGTGTGGAGGTGACCAGCGCGCTGGGTACCCAGATCCGCGAGATCCGGAGCGGCGATGGGTTCCACTACATGAGCAGCCTCAACGCGCATTTCGGCCTCGGCACCGACACGGAGATCACGCAGGTGGTGATCCATTGGCCTTCGGGCTTAGTGGATGTGATCGATTCACCCGCGATCAACGGGGTCGTCACTGTTGTGGAAGGGACCTTCACCGGTGTCACGGAGAACAGCCCTTCGACCAGCTTGGGCCTGTTCCCCAATCCGGTGTTGGATGTCCTCACTGTGAACGGAGCCTCCGACCTGCGTAACAACCGTGTCACGGTGATCGATGTCACTGGCAAGCGCGTTATGGAAGGAGCCCTGCGCAACGGCCAGTTCGATGTATCGGGCCTGACCCCTGGTGTGTATGTGCTTTCGGTGCTTGTTGATGGCACCATGGTGCAGCACCGGTTCAGCAAGCAATAAGCGGATCGGAACAAAGAAGCCCGTCCCGGCATCGGGGCGGGCTTTTTCGTTCCCGGCCACCGAGGGCTTCCGCTACATGAGCAGCCTCAACGCGTATTTCAGTCTCGGTACCGACATGGAGGTCACCGAGGTGGAGGTGCATTGGCCCTCGGGCATCGCGGATGTGATCACCGCGCCGTCCATCAATGGCACGCTCACCGTGGTCGAGGGATTGAGCACGGGCATTGTTGCCCCGGCTTCCACGCCCAACACGAGCCTGTTCCCCAACCCGGTCATCGACGTGCTCAACGTGAGCGGTGCGGCCGAACTCCACAACAACCGCGTCGTGGTTCTGGACGTGACCGGCAAGCGGGTGATGGAAGGGACGTTGCGCAACGGCCAGCTCGATGTATCGGGCCTGACCAGCGGAGTGTACATGATCTCGGTGACCGCCAACGGGACCACGGTGCAGCCTCGCTTCACGAAGCAGTAACCGCACAAGCCACAGCAGGAAGCCCGGGCCTTTGGTCCGGGCTTCTTCGTTCAGGTTAGGGCGACCATGCTTCCATCACAAGCAGCACACTTGGTCACAGCGCGTCCAACGGTTGAACGCATCAACGGGTCCTCTACCCAGAAACCAATGATCCCCCCTATGAGAACACCTTACTCCGCATTGATGATGCTCGGTCTGCTGCTCGCAGCCCATCCCGGGAACGGCCAGTGGTGCATGCCGACCAGCTTGATCCCTTACAGCCCGGGAATGCCTGGTATCACACGCTTCCAGTTGAATACGATCGACCGCGCCTCGGCGGACCTGGAACACTACCCCAACAACAACTACACGAATACCGGCTTGAGCACAGCGCTGGAACT
>JBDTNF010000230.1:0-8974 GCA_039933875.1 Flavobacteriales bacterium
TCGCCCCCAATGAACCGGCCATCGGTCCGTGGGGCCGGGAACCACGTAGGGGCGACGCATGCGTCGTCCCCAGGGGTGGGTTCCCATCCGTGATCACAACAACACCGTGCACGTGGTTCGGCATGATCTGGAATGCATCCAGTTCCACAAGCGGGAAATGTTCCGGCAGCGCATCCCAACAACGCTGTGCGGCCTCGCCGCAGGCGTTCAATTCCATTATCCCATTGGTGATACGGCCGAAAAGATCCGACCGGTCATGTGTGCACAGCGTAATGAAATAGGCACCTGCCCGGGCATAGTCATAGCCCCGCAAACGGATGCTACGGCGGTGATATCGATCGATCGCTGTCATGATATGGGACGACGTATGCGTCGCCCCTACCGATCATAACATGTCATGATATGGGACGACGTATGCGTCGCCCCTACGGATCATAACATGCCTGAAACCTTGTTCCGCTTCACGAACTGCCCGTAGCCCTTGTTGATCTTCACTTCGCCCTTGTCCACCGCCACCTGGCCGCGCAGGATCACGGTCTTCACCTTGCCGGTCAGTTGCATGCCTTCGTAGGCGCTGTAGTCCACGTTCATGTGGTGCGTTTTCGCGCTGAGGGTGTGGCGCTCGTTGGGGTCGAGCAGGATGATGTCCGCGTCGCTGCCGATGCCGATGGTGCCTTTGCGCGGGAACATGCCGAAGATCTTCGCGGGGTTGGTGGCCGTGACCTCCACGAACTTGTTCACGGTGATGCGCTTCTTGTTCACGCCTTCGCTGAAGAGCAGTTCCATGCGATGCTCGATGGCGGGGTGGCCGTTGGGGATCTTCGAGAAATCCGCGGAACCCATGGCCTTTTGCGCCATCATGAACGGACAGTGATCGGTAGCCACCACCTGGATGCTGCCCTGGTCGATGCCGGCCCAGAGTTGAGCATGGTCCTTCTTCTCGCGCAGCGGAGGGCTCATCACCCACTTGGCGCCGTCGGCCTTTTCGTAGAGCGAGGCGTCGAGCAGCAGGTATTGGATGCAGGTCTCCGCCAGTACGCGTTGGCCGCGTCGTGCCGCATCGCGCACGTGGTTGAGCGCACCTTCGCAGGTCATGTGCACGATATACGCGGGAACGCCGGTATGCCAGGCCATGTCGGCGAAGCGGCCGCTGGCTTCGGCTTCGGTGATCTCCGGCTGCGAGAGGTAATGGTAGAGCGGTGAGAGTTTGCCTTCGCCGCGATGTTTCTGCACCAGGTAGTCGATCATGTCGCCGTTGGTGGCGTGTACGGTGACCAGTCCGCCGCACTTCTTCACCTCCTGCATCAGGCCCACCATCTGGCGGTCGTCGATCATCAGCGCGCCCTTGTACGCCATGAAGGTCTTGAAGCTGGTGATGCCTTCCTGCTCGATCATCTCCTTCACTTCCTTCTTCGTGTCGTCGTTGAAGTCGGTGACGGCCATGTGCCAGCTGAGGTCGCCGTAGAGATTCCCGTTCATGCGGCCCTGCCATTGCTCCAGCGCGTGGCGCAGGCTCTTGCCCTGCGTTTGCAGGATGAAGTCGATGACGGTGGTGGTGCCGCCGTGCAGCGCAGCCAGCGTACCCGTCTCGTAGTTGTCGCTGCTGTAGGTGCCCATGAAGGGCATGTCCAGGTGTACGTGCGGATCGATGCCCCCGGGCAGCACGAAGAGGCCCTTCGCGTCGATCACCTCGGCGTCGCTGGCAGGCAGATCATGCCCGATGGCCTTGACGTGTTCACCTTCGATAAGTACATCGGCGCGGTGGAAGTCGGCGGCGGTGACGACGGTGCCGTTCTTGATCAGTAACATGCTTCGCTGATTAGCTGTTGGAAATATCACCTGATGGACCGACGCAACATCAGCTAATCCGCTGATCGACACATCAGTTGATCGAACCGGGTTCCAAGTTAGCAGCCGCCGACCACGCCGTGCGCTTGCTCAGGACCAAATAGAGCCCACCCGACACCGCAAACCCCACGAACCAAGCGTAGTGGTAGAGGTCGTTGATCCAGGCGGGCATGGCATCGGCGGGCACCACCTTGATCGTCGCAAGGAAACCGGGGACGTTCGGCAGGATACCGAGCAACAAGGCGACCACGGCTGTGCGGTTGAAGCCGCTCGCATACGCATAGCGTCCGCGCGTGTTGTAGAGGTCGTTCACATCGAGCTGCTGGCGACGGATGAAGAAGTAATCGACGATCATGATGCCGCCGATGGGGCCGAGCAAACTGCTGTAGGCGATGAGCCAGGTGAAGATGTAGCCGCTCGGATCGGCGATGAGCTTCCAGGGGAAGATGAGGATGCCGATGACGCCTGTGATGTAGCCGCCGCGTTTGAAGTCGATGCGGGCCGGCGCCAGGTTTGCGAAGTCGTTGGCGGGGCTCACGATGTTGGCCGCGATGTTCGTAGCGAGCGTGCTGACGGCCACGCAGAGCATCGCGACGCTCACGAGCAACTTGCTGTCGAAGCGCTCGGCGATCGCCAGCGGATCCCAGAGGGTGGTGCCGTAGATGATGGTGGTGGCGCTGGTGACGACCACGCCGATGAAGGCGAACAAAGTCATGCTCGGCGCGAGGCCGATGGCCTGGCCGCTGATCTGCGCGCGCTGGCTCTTGGCGTAACGTGTGAAGTCGGGGATGTTCAGCGAGAGCGTGGCCCAATAGCCCACCATGCCGGTGACGGCCGGGAAGAAGAAGTTCCAGAACTCACCGTTGGTGGTGAACTTCGACGGTTGTGCCAGGATCGGTCCGAGACCATCGGCGGCATCCACCGCCCACCACAACAGGGCGAGCGCGGCGAGCGGCAGGAAGATCGCCTTCACCACGAGCAGCTTCTTGATCACCGCCACGCCGTAGTACACCACCACCATGTTGAGCAGCCAGAACGCGAGGAAGGCGATGGCCGGACCGGTGCCCAAGCCCACCCACGAGGGCAGGAACTGCGGCAGGTGGATGCTACCCCCCAGCCACACGCGCAACATGAGGTAGATCGCGTGGCCGCCGATCCAGGTCTGGATACCGAACCAGCCGCATGCCACGATCGCCCGCAGCATCGCGGGGATGTTCGCGCCGCGTGTGCCGAAGCTGGCGCGCGCCAGCACCGGGAACGGGATCCCATACTTCGCGCCAGCGTGCCCGTTCAGCACCATCGGCACCAGCACGATCGCATTGCCCAAGAAGACCGTGAGGATGGCCTGCCACCAGTTCATGCCGCCCTCGATAAGCGAGCTGGCGAGCATGTACGTGGGGATGCACAGGCTCATGCTGATCCACAGCGCGGCGTAGTTCCACGTGCCCCACGTGCGCCTGGCGGGCGGCACGGGCGCGAGGTCTTCGCTGTAGAGGGATGAGGTGGTGAGGTCGGGCAATGCGATGTGCTAATTAGCGAATGTGCGAATTAGCTGATGAAGGACACCTTTGGTGGCAGCTCCATAAACTCAGGGCATCGCGCAATTGACGTCTTGAACAATGCCCTCAGCATCCAGTTCGACTATGAATTGAGCGGCCTCCTTGGATGCGTCCTCCAGTTCCCCCGATCTTTCGACACTGACGATGTTCCCAGCACTGTCCAACACGGCTTTTACTCCAGGGATCCTAGTGCACGTGTAGTAGTAGCTCAGGTATGATGTCTCGTCTTTGCGGGTGTGATCATGATCGGGCTTTCCGAGGCGATCAAGAATGCACCGGCGGCTCAAACCGATCAGGGAAGGGAAACGATAGCCCGCCGCCTCGACGATATTCCATCGGATGCGCAAACAACCAGTGCTATCCTTGGCCCAATCCTCAAAGCCAGCCAGGCTTCCCGCCGGGCAGGGTTCATCCGCTGGAGCGGTGCATGAGGCGAGCACCGCTGTGACGAAAACGAGGAGAATGAGATCACGCATCGCTAGGCTAATCTATGCGCGGCCGGCATGCAGGCCCACGGATTACAGATCCGCTGTAGCGACTTCCTGATAGCGTTCGAGGTTGGTGAACGTATGCCACTGACCTTCCGCGCTGGCCGGTCGAGGGGAATAGTGCCGGACTCCCAAATCCTTCAGTTCTTTGGCTAATGCATGGCACAACTTGATGAGATCGCACCCAGGCATTTTTGGCCCCATCTCCCCGTTGCTCCAGTTGTCCTTCATGCTGAAATAGATGAGACTTCGTGGATGACTGTTGTGGCGAATGATGCTCGACACATGCTCGAATTCTCGCCTGGAGAGGTAATGCATCACGTGACTGCATATGATGGCATCGAACTTCTGGTTTGGTGGTTTGTACGCGATCAGCTCCGTAAAGAATTTCACGTTCTGCATCAAGTGTTTCAAGATGCTTCCGCTGGTGATGCGCTGTACCACACAAGTCTCATCCGTCGTCACATCCTCCCAGACATCCTGGATAAATCGAAACTTGTCCCGATCGGGTCCAATTGTTCGTCCTTGCGGTGCAACCCGCGATCACGCACGCTCAAGCGACAGGGCGCCGCGACGGAGACCCTGTCGAGAGTTGGTGGCTTGGGGCAGCACCGATCACAGAACCGCGCAAGCGTGGAAGGCCCCGCACCTGGCGCCTGAGAACAGCCGCTATTCGCATACGAACCGCGCAACGGTCACCACGCCATCAGCGTGCTGCACACGCGCCACATACGGGCCCGTGCCCAGTTTGGCAATGCTTACGGGCTGTCCGGTGAGGCGCTCGCGCAGCACCATGCGACCGGTGGGGTCGATCACCGTGAGGTCAGCATGGTCTTGTAATTCGCCGTCGATCCAAAGCAGGTCGTTGGTGGCATCCACGCGCAGGGTGCAACGTGGCCGGGCGTTCCCATCGGCCACTGCCGTGGGCGCTGAACCGTTCAGGGAACCGGCCTCCAGGAACAGGGCGCTATCCCAGTGCGTGTCGCTGGCATCGGCCAGCTCGATCTTGATATGGTACGTCTCGTTCGGCACCACGACGGCGCTCACCGTGAACACGGTCGTCCAGCCATCGAACTGGATCTGGGCGCTGTCGGTATTGGCCACATAGTACACGCTGTTCTCCACCCAGTTGGGATCGAGCGCGGCGCAATTACCCTCCAGCCCGGGAGCACCCGGCACACCCGGGTTCACCGTGTTGATGGTGATGGGTATGCTGGTGCCGGGCACAAGGGCCAGGTTCACGGCCTCGTTGGTGTAGGGTCCGCTTATGCCCAGGCCGCTCAGGAACAGGCCGAAGGCATCGTTGTAACTCCCGCATACGTACTCGGGATATTCCTCCGATGCGAAGAGGAAACGGAACCAGATCGAATCCCCTGCGGGGATCAGGTCCAATTCCAGCAATGCCACATCGTATGGGGTGATGCCGGGGCCAGCTATCGCACCGATGTCGGGATCACCGATCTGCGGGTTGCTCGGTGCCAGCTCCGCATTGGGCAGGTCGTTCGGCCCCAGCGCCACGTGCACACCGCCGGTGGCCATGATGATGCCGCTGGCCATGTTCAGCCCCGTGTTGGTGCCGTCGAAACTGCCGATCTGGTCGTTCGCGAAGCTCCCGGGCGCATAATTGAACCACACATTGCTCGCAGTGATCTGCTGCCCCACGAACAGTTCCTGCACCAGCTGCTCGGGGGTGAGGGTATCGCCCACGATGATCTGGGCGAACAGCACCTGGGTGGGCAAGGCGAAAGGCAGCAGCGCGGCGAACTTTTTCATGGCTGCGGCGAAAATAGGGGCTTGGGTTCACTTGCGCCTTGCGCGAACTGGCTGTTGCCCCCCCGCTCGCGCGGATCTGTGATCCGTGCGGCACCATCAGAGCGACCAAGTTATTCTGCGCAGCGAACCCAAGTTACGGGGCAGCAGTGGTAAGCACGGATCATAGATCCGCGCTAGCAGGGTTGTTCTCAGGCAGCGTGTTGCAGGCCGGCTTTCAGGTTCTCCATATCGTCCATCATGCACTGTCGGTCGTGGTGCAGCAGTGCGAGCACCCGGTCGGCCTTCGCCTTGGCCTCGCACAGTTCCTTCACTTGCCGCAGCAGCTGTGCGTTGTGCGTTTCACGCCGGCCCAATTTGCCTTTCAGGTCCTTCACGAACAGCGCGAGCCAGTAGCAGCGTTCGTAAAGGGTTTCGCCGGGTTCCAGCGCATGCAGCAGCAAGCGCTTTTGCTTTTTGAGGTAATTGAGGCCCATGGTCGTAGGGGTTCTATGCCCTTGTATTCTTCCAACGTTAAGCTAGCGCCGCTATCGTGCGGCGCGGCACGGCACTTCAGGAACGGCCGCACCCGGCTGGTGAGCGGGGATCGGTCTAACCCTCCGCAGGGTCTCTCGCCCTCGAGGACCTTGTAGTCCACTCATGATCACGCACGCTCAAGCGACAGGGTCCCGTGGCGGAGATGCTGTCGAGGGTTGAGATCCGTGATCTTCAATACTGCGCGCTCCTTTCTTTCGCAGGGATCGCCGACCGCCGCTCTTTGCGTCGCGGCCCATGCGATCGGCGCAACGGCCGGGAGGCATTCCTGCGCGGATCAGCACAGCCTGCACGCACCGGGTGGGCTGGGTGCAGCGGGTGCCATGGCATGCGCCACGCTGCGCCGTCCTTTTGGGTCACCAAACCGCGGACATCATGCTGACCTCCACCCTTCGCACCACCGTTCTCCTTTCCATCGCCCTGTGCGCTGCGACGCATGTGCAAGGCCAGGACCTGTTGCACACGCTTGCCACGCAGCACCCGCATGTGCATGTGAGCCTGGGAGGCAACGATGTGATCCCGAAGATGCCGCACGTCGCCCTAAGTGGATGGCAGACCGGCTCCGGCTACACTACGCTCGGGATGGATGTCTTGGTGCGGGTGGAACGCAACTGGCTGGTGGGCGTGGGCTATTCGCAGTATGCCATGCGTGGCGGTGTGTGGCGTACGGATTCCGTCCACACGCAGCACTTCGAGGGCGGCAATTACCCCGGTTGGTTCGGCGGGTGGCAATACGTCGCACCATACGACGTGACCAGCATCTGGGGTGATGCGGTGTTCATTGCACACCAGGCACGGGCCGTGGACCTCTTGGGCGGCTACGAGCTGCGCAAGGCGCACACGGAACACGCCGTGTACCTCACCGGCACCGTGCTCACCGGTGTGCGCGCCATCTTCATGGAGGAAGAGCAGGGACACTTGATGCACGTCGAGCTGGGCACACAAACCACCTTCCGCGATCAAGTCACCATACAACGGGTACACACCATGGGCTGGGCCTGGACCGTGCACTTGCGGGGCGATGTACACTTCACGAGCCTGTTCTCGCTATTCACCGAGCTGGTCATGCAGCCACTGGGGCAGGCGCGCATGCCCGGCAGCACCGTGACCGTGGGGTCGGAGACCGGCACGATGAAGGCGCGCATCATGGACCTGACCGGCGTCGCCGTGCGCGGCGGTGTGGCCCTGCATTTCTGAGGAAGGTTCTCAAGGGACTGAGCCCCGCGACGGAGACCAAGTGGGCAGCTTGGTGTTCGACATTCGGTGTTCGCCACTCGATGTTCGATATTTCACATTGGTGCCGCGCTCACTAAGTTTGGGAGTACCCAACCCACCCACCATGCGGCAGGCATACCCCCGTTCCTTCACCATCGCTGTGGTCCTGTTGTTCGGCTCGGTGCTGGCGCAGGCGCAGTGCGCCACCGGTTGGGTACGCACGGGCGGTGGGCCCGATCACTACGATCGTGCCGTGGCCGTGGCAGCGGACAGCCTTGGCAACACCTACGTGACAGGCGTGTTCATGGGCAGCGCCACGTTCGGCGACACGGTGCTGGTGAGTGTGGGCAGCGAGGATATCTACCTGGCCAAGTACAGCTTGGGCGGGGACCTGCTCTGGATACGCGCTGTGGGCAGCCCGGGCACCGATGTGCCGGGCGACCTGCTCGTGTTGAACAACGACCGCGTGGTGCTCTCCGGATACGCCAACAGCACAATCACCTTCGGTGCGTTCACCCACACGAACACCTCCGGCTGGCCCGATGCGTTCCTGGTGGCGTACACCGGTTCAGGCGATGTGGATTGGTTGACGCCCGTCGCTGGCCCCGGCTGGGACACGTGCAAGGGTCTCGCACGCTACGGTACCTCGGCCTATTTCTTCGCCACCGGCGATTTCGCAGGATCGCTTACCCTGGGGCCCGATGCCATGACCGGCACAGGCTCGCGCAACACCTTCGTGTGCGAAGTGGGACTGGATGGTGCGGTGCAATGGGCACGTTCCGTGGCCTGTTCCGATGTGGGCAACAGCGCCGCTGTGGCACTGCCCGATGCCTCGACGGTGGTGGTTAGTGGCGCATACTCCGGTACGCTCACCTTCAATGGTAGCAGCTACACGAGCGCAGGCAGCACCGATGGCTTCCTGGCGAAGTACACCACCGCTGGCGACGAACTGGACGCGCTCACCTTCGGCAGCACGTTCGAGGATTATTTCGGCGACATCGCGGCCGGACCCGCGGGCGAGGTCTTCGCGAGCTTCATCTTTTCCAACTCGGTGCAACTGGGCTCACTGCCCCTCACCTCGGTGGGCGACAAGGATGCGGGCATCGTGCTGGTGCAGGCCAGCGACCTTAGCTGCACACATGCCGTGCAGATCGGCGGTATCGACCGGGACTACCTCGATGGCATCGCCTGTTCGCCCACCGGTGTTGTAGTGGCCACCGGATCGGTGAACGGCAGTGCGTCCATCGGCGGTATCGATGTGGTGAGCGCCGTGGACGACAACAACATCTACTATGCGCTCTTCAATGCCAGCGACCTTGTTGCCACGAGTGCTGCCATCTCGGGCGGCCCCGAGAGCTACGACCAGGGCATCGGCGTCGCGGTGGACCGTTTCAGCAACATCACGGTGGTGGGCGATTTCGTTGGCAGCACGACTTTCGATGGCACGCCTGCCATCGCCGATGTGAACGGCGGCGATGCCTTCGTGTGGCGCCTGTGCGAAACGGCTTTAGGCATGGCGGAAGTGGATGCGCCCGGGGCAACCCTGCACCCCGTTCCCAT
>JBDTNF010000231.1:0-24405 GCA_039933875.1 Flavobacteriales bacterium
GCTTCATGCTATACGTGGACAACTGGTCCAACAACGGGGTGACGTTCAACCTGACCTGGGACCTCGCCCCGGCGAACATCCTCGATTGCACCCTGCCGCTGGAGTTCCTGTCCTTCGAGGCCGAACCCAAGGCACGCCAGGTGGACCTGCGCTGGACCACTGGTCATGAGGTGAACACGGCCTATTTCCAAGTGGAACGCTCGGTGGATGGTGTACACTTCGGCCAGTTGGGTCGCGTGGAAGCCGGTGGTTATACCCAGGGAGCAACGGAGTACTTGTTCGTTGATGCGGCCCCGGCCAAAGGCACCAACTACTACCGCTTGGATCAGGTGGATGGCGACGGCGCCCGGGACTATTCCAAAGTGGTCACCGCGACCTATAGTTGGGGCACCGTGCCGTTGAACGTTTACCCGAACCCTGCGGGCGAAAGCCTATGGGCCGCGTTCGAGATGCCAGAGGAAGGATCGGTGGGTTGGCGCATTACCGATATGAGCGGTCGCATCGTGAGCGAAGGGCTTTCGAACGTTGCAGCAGGCATGAACCAGGTGGAAGTGCCACTGGCACGGATCGATGCGGGCAGCTACCTGCTGGAAGTGCTTGATGGCAGTGGTGTTTCCTTGAGCAACGCGCGTTTCGTGAAACAATAGTCGGAACTGCCCGCAGGCAGTCATTTACCAGGAACGGGGGCCGCAGCGGATCTGAACGCAGCGGCCCCCGTTCGATTTTCGGAACACTGCGCAACGCAGACCACGATGGATAACGAGCCAACAATTGATCCTGGGGCCGATCGGGTGACAGGCTTGCCATCACACCTTTCGCGACTGTTCCTCGCCATCGCACTTGTCGTGTGTGTCGCTGGCCTTCATGCCCAGACTTGCACCGGGGCATATCCTGAGGATGGGGAAGTCGCGATGGCCGCGGACGCCTGGTTACCTGCCTCGCCACCCGGTACACCCTGGGGCACCAATGCGCCCCCTATTGCGAGTGGTGCGGGCAATGTCAACTGTGGATACATCGGTATACTCAGTGTACCTGCCTGCGCGAACAACTTCGCCACCATCTGGATGTGTGCAGGCAATATCTACCAGATCTCGCTTTGCTCCGGCACCACGTGGGATTCTTTCCTGAGCCTGACCACGCCTACGGGTGATGCACTCGGCACTCCGGCCTACGACAACGATGGCTGTGGCACGCCCGAAGGTCTTTCCACACTCACCTATGTGCCGGTTGTCTCCGGCAACTTTCGCATCCGTGTCCGCACGAACCCCTGCACGGTGGATGCCGCGAGTTGTGGTACCCTGCAGATCTCGATCAGCCCTACGCCCGCCCCACCTGCCAACGACAACTCCTGCGGGGCTACAGCGCTTCCGGTGAACGCCACCTGCGAGCCGACCCAAGCGACAACCAGTTTCGCCACCCAGTCGAGTGGCGTACCCATTCCTTCGGATTGCCCCTCGACAGCGGCATTCGCCGGCTATGATGTCTGGTTCAGCGTCGTGGTACCCATCGGTGGTGACGTGGCCGTGGAGACCGGCTCCGGGACCGCATTGGACATCGCCATGGCCGCATACGTGGGTGCCGATTGCACCGGGCCGTTGACCCAACTCGCCTGTAACGATGACGTGGTCACCCCCTCGCAACCGAACCCCTACTTGCTCCTTACCGGGCAGATCCCAGGCGATACCATCTGGATCAGGGTTTGGCCGCAGGGCGGGGCGGTCGCGGGTGGCACATTCACGATATGCGCGTACGATGTGATCAATACATCGGTCAGCCATGGACCTGCTGACCGGACCGTGATCAGCACATGGCCGAACCCCGCCGGAGACCAACTGTTCATCTCGACCGGGTCCGAATTGGACCGGGCTACGCGCTGGCGCATCACCGAGAACACAGGGCGTTCGGTGCTTGAAGGCACATGGCGAACCGGGGCGGTTGAAAACATGCAGGTCATCCCCCTCCGAACAGTACATCCCGGAAACTATATCTTGGAGCTTCTTTCCGGGCAGGGTGTTCGCCTGAGCGTCACCCGGTTCGTAAAGGTTTGAGAGGAGTTGGATCGATAAAAGGAACGCTGCACAGTCACTGCCGCCTAACCCACCAGCATGAAACAGCGCTACACGGCCCTTCTCGTTGTCCTCTTCACGTTGCTGTTATCGCCGACCTCGCCGCTCTTCGGCCAGACTATCCCCTGCCTGGGAACCTTACCTGCCAGTACCCTCGTTTCTGGTTTGACGTGGAACCCAGCAACGGTTCCGGTCGTCGCTCCACCATATGCCGTGAACACCCCGCCGATCGCTGCGGGTGCTGGTGTCCCACCATACGCTTGCACGGTCTGCCCCGCCTTGTTCAGCACACCGATCTGCGCGGGCCAGTATGCGCGCATCTGGATGTGCACGAACAACGTGTACACCATCTCCATGTGCAGTTCGGCCACGCTTTGGAATTCCACCCTTAGCATCACCACCTCCGGCTGGGCGAATGTGACCACTGGTATTTTCACATCGGATAACGATGGCTGCGGCACCGTGAACGGCCACGCCACACTCACGTTCGCGCCTACGGTTTCAGCTTTATACTACATCCGCGTGTTCAGCCAGGTGGCGGCCAACCAATGCACGGTGAACGGTGCGTTGTGCGGCACGTTGCAGATCAGTTGCGCACCGGCCCCACCGCCTCCTTTCAACGACAACCCGTGCGGCGCCGATCCCATCCCGGTTGGTGCGGTATGCAATTTCAATCCAGCCTCCACATCCTGGGCCACACAGACCAATCCGCCTGCGGTTCCGGCCTGTGGCACTTTCGTAGGTTCCGATGTGTGGTACTCGGCGGTGGTGCCTGCGAGTGGGGCCTTGGCGATCCAGACCAATCATGTGAGCGCGACCAACCTGGCCATGGCGGTCTACTCAGCTCCGTCCTGTGCAGGTCCTTTCACCTCGCAAGGTTGCAATGCGGATATCGCGCCAGGTGTATTGACCCCGTTCATTTCGTTCAACCTGCCCGCACTGGCCGGCCAGACCGTGTACATCCGGGTTTGGCCCCAAGGGGGATCCGCGTTCGGCGGCACCTTCGAGATCTGTGCGTTCGAGCCGGTACCACCGCCGAATGATAACCCCTGCTCGGCCACCATAGTACCGGTCACCGCTGGGTGTACCGCCGTTTCAAGTACGAACGAGAGCGCCACTGCAACAGTGGGTATTCCAGTACCTTCCTGTGTTGCTGCCGGCCCGTACAACGATGTCTGGTTCACGGTCACCGTGCCCGCTGTCCCCGTGGGTGCCGGTGTCATCATCAATACAACGAGCGCCATCCTGAACGATGCAGCGCTGGCCATCTATACGACAAGCGTTGATTGCAACGGCGTGTTCACCCAGGTGCCCGGGGCCTGCTCCGATCCAGCAGGCGCGACCATGCCAGCCCTACAGGTGAACCAGAACGGAACCACCATCGTGGCCGGGACGGTGCTCTATGTGCGTGTGTGGAATAAGACATCGGTATTCGGGAATTTCACCATCTGCGCCACGCCCACCACGCCACCCTTGAACAACGAACCTTGTGGTGCGATCGCTGTGCCAGTGAACTACGGTTGCATGTTCTCGTCGTTCACCAACGTGAACGCCAGCAACACACCGCTCGCACTCGCCGGTCAACACGCGAACGTGCCCACCACCCCGAGCTGCGATTCGCCAACGGACAATGACGTCTGGTTCACGGTGCAGGTACCAAGCCCTCTACCGGTGCCGAGCTTGATCCTTGATATGGACGATGGGACCATGACCGATGCGGCCATGGCGGTCTATCGTGTCACTTCCGGCAGTTGTGCGGGCGGTAACCTGGTGCTGACCCAGATCGGTTGCGCGATAGGGGGCAGTACCAACGGCGTGAACATGCCCATGCTCACACTGGCTTCGGCCGGTCTCGTTGCGAATGAGATCCTGTACGTACGGATATGGAGGCAGAACGGTGTCGACGGCACATTCCAACTGTGTGCACGACGACCCGATGCAGCGCCCGGCAACTGCAATTTCACATTGCAAATGTTCGATGCCGGTGGCGATGGCTGGAACGGCAGCTATGTGACCGTGAATGTGGGTGGTGTACCTACGAACTATACCATTGGCAGTGCCAACGGGAACATCACGTTCGGTGCGAACATCGGGCAGGTCGTCACGCTCAGTTACACTGCCGTTGGTGGTTTCCAGAACCAGATCTCCTACCAACTAACGACACCTGGCGGCGGATTGCTCTTCGGCAGTGGGACGACGCCTGCCACGGGACTGGTCTTCGGCTTTGTCGTGGATGGAGCGTGCAACGTTCCCCCAGCCCCACAAGAGGACTGTGCGGGTGCCGTTCAGGTCTGCCAGATCGCGACAGCGATGACCGCCAATCCACAGACGCCGGGTGGTGCGGTGCAGGATATCTTCCCTGCCAACCGGGGCTGCCTGATCACCAACGAGCACATGGGCGTCTGGTTCAAGGTCCAAGTCACGGCCTCCGGCCAGCTCGGGTTCACCGCGAACCCGTTCCCTTATGGCAACTCCGATTATGATTTCGGTGTCTGGGGTCCTTACCCATCGGTCGTCTGTCCACCTGTTGGCCTGCCTGCGCGCTGTTCATGGGCGGATGGCCCGTCAATGACCGGCCTCAACTACACCGCGACGGATGTTTCGGAAGGCGTGTTCGGTGATAGTTGGAACAGGTATCTGGACGTGCTCGCGGGTGAGTGGTACATCATCTTTATCGACAATTGGTACTACACCGGTCTTGCTTTCGACCTCACGTTCCAATTGCAGGGCGGTGCATCCATCGATTGCCTCCTCCCGGTCGAACTCCTTTCCTTCAATGGTAAACCGTTAGGCACCGCGGTCGAACTGAAATGGAGCACCGGCAGTGAGCAGGCGAGCGACCATTTCATCGTGGAGCGTTCGCTGGACGGATCGCTCTTCGTACCGATCGGGCGCGTTGAGGCGGCCGGTAACAGCAGCACGTTGCTTGAATACGACCATGTCGACAAGGATCCGGCCCAAGGCATCAACTACTACCGCTTGCGCCAGGTGGATACCGATGGCACCACCAAAACATCCCAGGTCATCAGTGTGGTGTTCAAAGGTGGTGGGGCTTCCATACAGGTGATGCCGAACCCCGCGACAGAAAGCTTGCAAGCGATCTTCGACCTGCCTGTGGGCGAACCCTTCCAATGGCGCATCACCGACGCGAGCGGACGCGCCATCGCCAAGGGCACGAGCACCTCGGTGGACGGGCCCGACCGCCTGGAGATCGGACTCGGCAAGATCGAAAGCGGTGCGTACGCATTGAGCCTGCACGGTCGAAGCGAAGATCTCATCGGGCAGGTGCGCTTCGTGAAACAATAGTGTGAACGACCCCAACGAAGAAGCCACCTTTCGGGGTGGCTTCTTCGTTTTTCACCATCCCATAACGTGTCGGTTGTGAACGCTGTGCTGTGGAGAGAACCGCGATGATCCTTCCCGAACGTCACGGGGGCTGCGGGTAGTTTCGCCAGCATCATCAGGGCCATCCGTTCATGACGCTGCGCTTTTTGTTTTTCTCACTGTGCTGTGCAGGCCTGTTACATAACGCTTGCAGAGCCCAGGGCACGGAGCATTATCAAGCCACGATAGCCGGATTGACCACACCATTTCAACTGAAGATGTTCGATGAACGCCTTCATGATCTTCCAGGTGTTATCAAGTGGGAGTTCACAGGATCAACGAGCGTACTGGAGTTGACCGCGAACATGGTGTGGACCAGCGAAGGTCTCCAGGCTTCGTTGTCGGATCTGGGGTGTACGGTGAGCGCCTTCGAGCACATCACCGGATCATCACCGACGCCACCCCGCCACCGTTTCTTCGGGCACCCGGATTTCCCGGTGTTCCTGGACACCGGCGACTGGATCGCGGACAACCAACGCTATGAGGCCGAAAAATCCTTGTGGATCGCCACGCATCCCGAGGCGTATCGCGAACTGACCGCGCCGGTGACCGAAACGGCCATAACGCAACCCGAGTAGGTCATGCGGACGCGGCGATCCAAGATCCTCTCTGGCGCCCTTGCCCTTTGTCTTCTTCCCTCCGCCGCTTCGGCCCAATGCCCCAACAACAACATGCTCATCGGGGCGGCCATCACCGTGGCATGCCCGGGCAGCACGTCGGTGGCTTGTTTGAAAGGGGGGGAATACGTGTTGGTGAATGTGACGTTGGGCAACGTTTACACCTTCGGTGTGTGCAATGCCACGTACAACACCCTGATCACGCTCTTCAACAATGCCGGGGGCGGGAACGTGGGATGGAACGATGATGGTTGCAATGGCAATCGCTCTGTGGTGCAATGGACCGCCACTTTCACCGGGCAGTTGCGGGTATTGCTGGATCGCAACAACTGCAACACGAACGGCGCGTGTTCGGTACTGGACATCACCTGCGCTTTTCCGGACGACCCCTGTACAGCGACCACCCTTCCGGTGAACGCTGCGTGTGTGAACCTCACAGCCACCAACCTCGGTGCCACCGGTACCGCCGGGCCGCCCGCACCGGGATGCGGGGGCTACTCCGGTAGCGACGTCTGGTTCAAGGCAACGGTACCTGCTACGGGTGGTTTCACTGTGACGGGGTCCACTGTTGGCGGTAGCGCGCTCACCGACGGTGCCATTGCCATCTATAGCGCACCGGCCTGTGGTGGTGCGTACACGTTGATCAGCTGCAACGACAATACGGTGGGGAACATGCCACAATTGACGGTGAGTTGCCGCACGCCGGGTGAGATGCTCTACGTCCGCTTCTGGGAGAACGGGAACGATGCCTTCGGTCAGTTCAACATCTGCGCGGTGGCAGCGGCCGTTCCGGCGAACGATGACCCATGCGCCGCCACCGTTCTTGGTGTCGCCAGCTCCTGCACCACGGTTCAAGGCACAACGGCAGGCTCGACCGGAAGCGCGGTGGCCACACCTTCATGCGCCAACTTCCTGGGGCGTGATGTATGGTTCCAACTCGTTGTTCCGGCCACCGGCAACATCATCGTCACTACGAGCACGGTCGGGGGTAGCGCCCTCACCGATGGTGGTCTCGCCATCTACACAGCTGGTGCTTGTGCTACTGCAGGAACGTTCACCGAACTCGCATGCAGCGATGATATTGGTGGTGGTAACCTGATGTCGTCCATCACACGGACCGGGTTGACACCTGGACAAACGATCTATGTGCGGGTATGGTCCAAGGGCAATGCCACCTGCGGCACGTTCAACATCTGCGCCTACGATTCGAATGATGAGCCGTGCACTGCCATCGCACTTCCGGTGAACGCCTCATGCGTGAATACCGCTTCGACGAACATTGGCGCCACCTCCACCGCCGGTGTTCCTGGACCGGGCTGTGACAACTACTCTGGTGGCGACGTGTGGTTCACCGCTACCGTACCCAGCAGCGGCGGCTTCACCGTTACGGGTTCGACAGTGGGCGGTAGCGCGCTCACCAACGGGGCCATGGCCATCTACAGCGCACCCGCGTGTGGCGGAGCTTATACGCTCGTGAGTTGCAACGACAACACGGTAGGCAATATGCCCCAATTAACCGTGAATTGCCGCACCCCCGGCGAAGTGTTGTACATCCGTTTCTGGGAGAGCGGGAACAATAGTTACGGGCAATTCAACATCTGCGCTGTTCCTACCTCGGTCCCCACGAACGATGATCCGTGCGCCGCAACCGCACTTACTGTGGGCACGACATGCGCCCCGACCCAAGGCAGCACGGCAGGCTCCACCGGAAGTTCCGTGGCCACCCCTTCCTGCGCCAACTTCTTGGGACGTGATGTGTGGTACCAGCTGACCGTCCCTGCGAATGGGAACCTCACCGTTACCACGAGCACCGTTGCAGGAAGCGCACTTACGGATGGTGGCATCGCCATCTATACCGCTGGCGCCTGTGCCACCGCAGCATCCTTTACCGAGATCGCCTGCAATGACGACATCGGTGGCGGCAACCTGATGTCGTCGATCGCGCTGACCGGCCAGACCCCGGGCCAGACATTGTATGTACGCGTATGGCAACGTGGCAACACCGCGTGTGGTGCGTTCAATATCTGCGCGGCCAATATGAACGACGAGCCCTGCACTGCGATCTCGCTGACCGTTGGTGCTTCCTGTTCCATGGCCAGCTATGGGAATGCGGGATATACACAGACCGCAGGGGTGGTCGCCCCGGGTTGTGGCAACTTCACCGGCGCTTCCCTCGACGCGTGGTTCACCTTCACCGCACCGGCTTCCGGAGTAGCGATCATCGAGAGCGCCGCGGGTACCATGACAGATGGATCCATGGCCTTGTACTACGCAGCGTCCTGCGCATCTGCTTCACTCAGCCTCGTGGAATGCAGTGCGGATGAAGGTCCGGGGAACATGCCATGGCTGCGCTTCGTCGATCTCCTTCCAGGTGGAACGTATTACCTACGCTTTTGGGGTGATGGCAACGACGTGGGGACCTTCGACCTCTGTGTCTGGAGTCCTGCGTATGCCCCGGGCAATTGTAGTTATATGCTCGAGATGTACGACTCGGGTGCGAACGGATGGGGCACCAGTGAGGTCCAGATCCAACTCGATGCCGGGCCTGTGAACCACTACACCGTCGCCAGCGGTCAGTACAACGCGGTGATCTTTGGTACGAACATCGGTCAGATCCTCTACCTCACCTACGTCAATACCGGCCCGAACCAAGCCCAGAACAGGTACTTCCTTCGCCAGATCCCTGGAGGTAATGGCGTGTTCCTCGGGGGACCGACACCGACGGCCGGTCTGGTGTTCTTCGAAACGATCGACTGCGTACCACCGCCCCCCCCTGCCGAGGATTGCCGGGGCTCAGTGCCGATCTGCAATGCACAATCCTTCTCCAACAACGCTGCGGGCACCGGCTTCGATATGGATCTGCGCGCCGGCACGTTCGGCTGCCTTGCGTCCTCCGAGCGCCAAGGCACTTGGTACCGCTTCTCCCCATCAGCCAGCGGCGTTATCGGCATGACCATAGCACCGACCAACGGCGGAGATGATTACGACTTCGCGGTTTGGGGACCGTATGCCTCGGTAACCTGCCCACCAAGCGGACCACCGGTTCGTTGCTCCTATTCAGGAGCGACCGGCAACACGGGCATGGGCAATGGTGCGGTCGACCTTAGCGAAGGCGCCGGTGGCGACAAATGGGTGGCACCGCTCAACGCGATAGCCGGTGAGATCTATTCTCTCTACATCAGCAACTTCTCCCAGAGCGGTCTGGCCTTCAACCTCAACTGGCAGTTGTCCGGTGGTGCCTCCCTGGATTGCACCCTGCTTCCCGTGGAACTGCTGGACTTGAGCGCGAAGGCCCAAAACGAGGCCATCGAAGTGACCTGGACCACCGCGAGCGAGTTGAACTCCGATCATTTCATCGTGGAGCGGTCCGAGGACATGGTCAACTTCGACGCGATCGGTACGATGGTGGCCGCTGGCACCAGCGTTCAGGTAACGCATTACACGTATCTCGATGAGGCGCCACGGGAAGGACTCAATTACTACCGTTTGCAACAGGTGGATGCCGACGGGTCGTCAACGACGAGCCGCTCGGTCTATGCGGTGTACCGCAGGGCCACCACTGAAATGGTCGTCTTCCCCAACCCCGCGGGCGATATCCTTTACGCCTCCTTCGAACTGCCGGAGGATGACGCCGTGATCTACCGTGTGCTCGATGCGAGCGGACGGCTCGTGGAACAGGACCTGTACCACGGCACGAAGGGCAACATGCTGATCGACATCCCCTTGGACAGGCTGTCACCAGGCAGTTACACGCTCCTGGTGAACGATACGTTCGGCACCCTGAACGGCTCAGCGCAGTTCATCAGGCAGTGACCCCTTCCCTTCGGGGGCGTATCGTGGTAAATTGGCCTCGATGTCGCTTCGAGGTGCCTCCTGTTCGATCGTGCTCCTGCTTCTGGGAATCCCCCTCCAGGGCGGTTCCTTGGAAAGCACACCGCTGCTGGCCACCTACTCCTTCGGTCTCAGCCTCAACGTCGGTTTGAACAACCAGCTTTTCACGTTGTTCCAGCTGAAGGAATTCGAGGGGAAGCTCATTGGCACCGAGCCGATGACGCGCGAACAGTTCGTGCTTCAAGCCCAAGGGGCCGTTCCCAGCAAAGCCAACCCCGAAGGGATCAACCTGTTCAAGAAGTACGAGGTCAACGCCTGCATACATCCCGATGATCCGGAAGGGACCCTTTTCCTCCGTGATTGCGACGTGTTCGATCAACTCTGGAAACTGCGCTTCTGGGAATACCCTTACCTGGTTTCCGAAGGCGAGCATCCGGGCAAGGGATGGTCCGAGAACCGCGAGGCACCATCCCCCCGACAACTCCTGTTGCTTACGGACTTCGGCATCATGTACCTGAGCGATATGGCGCGCGGTGAGAACGTCTTCCGGCTCCTCCACGACGTGGGCGACGAGAGTTGGGTGGACAACTACCGGAAAGGATACTGACCTTCGTGCATGGCGCGCACGGTCGTGGATGAGCAACTCTTCGCGGGGCTAAGGCAAGGCGATCGGGCGGCGCTGGCCCGGGCGATAACCCTGATCGAGAGCGACCGCGATGCGGATGCGCCCGTAGCGAAGACGTTGATCGAGCGCTGCCTGCCGCACAGTGGCGACGCATTGCGCCTCGGCATCACCGGGATCCCCGGTGTTGGCAAGAGCACACTGATCGATGCGCTGGGCCTTCAATTCATCGCCGCCGGTCGCCGTGTAGCGGTGCTGGCCATCGATCCGAGCAGCGCACGCACCGGTGGCAGCATACTCGGCGACAAAACGCGGATGGAACGGCTGGCACAGGCCGATGCGGCCTTCATACGCCCCACCCCCACAGGGGGAACACTTGGAGGCGTGGCGCGGCGCACACAGGAGACCATCGTACTCTGCGAAGCCGCAGGCTACGATCGGATCCTCATCGAGACCGTTGGCGTTGGCCAGAGCGAACTGGACGTGGATCGCATGACCGACCTGAACCTGCTGCTGATGATCGCTGGTGCAGGCGATGAACTGCAAGGCATCAAACGCGGGATCATGGAAGCGGCTGATCTGATCGCCTTCACCAAAGCGGATGGGGATGCGGAAGCCAGAGCCGCTCGCGCGCGGACCGATCTGAAGAACGCCCTCACCCTGTTGCCTCCGCGCGACAGTGGACGCCACCCGGACGTGTTGTTGACCAGCGCGATCACCGGCGCGGGCATCGCCGATCTCCATGATCGCATCGATGCACTTCACCAGGAGGATGTGGCCAGCGGTCGCACCCTGCGGCGGCGCCACGAGCATAACCTTTTCTGGATGCATCGTTCCCTGGAAGAAAGCCTGGTGACCGCACTGCGGAACAGTGCCCGTGTGAACGCCGCACTAGCCGATCTGGAGCGCGCTGTGCAGGGCGGCACGAAAAGCCCGTTCCAAGCCGCGGCTGAACTGCTCGATCTCTTCAGAAAAGGCGGCGCACCTCTTCTTTGAGGGTCAACAACCCCTCCTGCGAAGGCGTGTGCGACATGCGGCTGACGTTCTCGAAGATCCGTCGGCTGAGTTCCGTGCCGGAGGACACATCACCCGTCTGCTCATAGCTCAGGTTGATCAAGCGCATCGTCTCTTCCCGCGCCTGCCTCACTTTACCCCACGCCTTGTCGCTCACATAGATCTGTTGCGTCACGTTGTGCTCGAACTCCTCGCGGATCGTGGCGATGAGAACACCATGCAGCATGTCCGAGGTCATGTTGCTCTTGTGCACACGCAACACCAAAGGCCCGGGTGCGATGCGCTCCATGAACAGAACAAGCCGCTCGTAGGCCTGCAACCGGAGGGGGAGCACGTGTTTGTGGTCCTCCTTCTTGAACTCGGCGATGCGGTCGCTCATACGCATGCCCATGAACTGCTTGATCAGGTAGAACGCGGTGAGGAACACCACGATCGAAGGAAGGATGGCCACCAGGACCTGTACGACGGGATCGTTCATCGTTGAAAAAGCGGTGGACGAATATCGGCATAACTACGCCGGACGCACCGGGGCGCCCCGACAGGCTTCGTTAGTTTTGCGCCGCCCGCCGCGAGGCGCGGCTTTCGCCCCATGCACCTTTCCCCCTCCGTAACGGCCATCGTAGAGCCCGCCACCCTGTTGATGGCCCGCCGCAGCCGCGAGTTGCGCGCGCAAGGGCGTGACATCATCGACCTGAGCCTTGGTGAGCCTGACCACGACCCGCCAGCGTTCGCGTTGGAGGCCGCTCACGAAGCACTGCGCGGCCCCTGGCACAAGTACACGCCGGTGAACGGCTACCTCGACTTGCGGCAGGCCATCGCGAACAAGTTCGAACGCGACAATGGCCTGCACTACACGGCAGAGCAGATCGTCGTGAGCACGGGGGCCAAGCAGTCCATCATGAACGTGGTCATGAGCATTTGCGGGCCGGGCGATGAAGTGGTGATCCCCGCTCCCTATTGGGTGAGCTATTCCGAGCAGGTACGGCTGGCCGGCGCCACACCTGTGTTGGTGACCTCCACCCTCGAAGAGGATTGGAAACCGCCGATCGAACGCATTGCGAAGGCCATCACGCCGCGCACGCGGTTGCTCATGTTCAGTTCGCCTTGCAACCCGAGCGGATCGGTGCTTTCTCGCGCAGAGCTCGAAGCACTGGCGGCCGTGGTCGCCGAGCATGATGAACTCTACGTCGTCGCGGACGAGATCTACGAACACATTGTGTTCGATGGCGACCACGTGAGTTTCGCCTCGCTGCCCGGCATGGCCGATCGTACCATCACAGTGAACGGATTGAGCAAAGCGTTCGCCCTCACCGGTTGGCGCATCGGCTACATCGGAGCGCCGCTGTGGATCGCACAGGCGAGCACCAAGGTCCAGGGGCAGTTCACCTCCGGTGCCAACAGCATCGCGCAACGCGTGGCCAAGGCCTGCGTGGAAGCGGACCCTGCGCAACTCGCTGGCATGCGCGCCGATTTCAAACGGCGCCGCGACCTGATGGTGCAGGCCGTGGCCCGGATCCCCGGTTGGCGCTGTAACGTGCCACAAGGCGCGTTCTACCTGCTGCCCGATGTGCGCAGCAGCATCGATGGGCGGACGATCAAGGGCTCGGTGGACCTGAGCCTTCACCTGCTGGATAGCGCGGGCGTCAGCCTGGTCGAGGGACGTTCCTTCGGTGCGGAAGGCACCTTGCGCATCAGCTACGCCACCAGCGATGCGAAGCTGACCGAGGCGATGGAGCGCGTCGCAACGGCCATCGCCAAACTGAGCTGATCAATGGCCACAGGCATCGCCTCGTTCCTGGAGAACGCCGAACGTACCACTGTGCTCGTGGTCGGTGACGTGATGGTGGACGCTTACTTGTGGGGCAGGATCGACCGTATTTCGCCGGAAGCACCGGTTCCGGTTGTGCAGGTCACCGAGCGCAGTGCTCGTCTCGGTGGCGCGGCCAACGTGGCGCTCAACCTGAAGGCGCTGGGCGCAACACCCATCGTGGTGAGCGTGGTAGGCGCTGATGATAATGCCTCCCTCCTGCTGAAGCTTTTCGCCGAACAAGGACTGGATGCGCGTGGCCTCATGCGATCCACCGCACGCCGCACCACAGTGAAGACGCGTGTGATCAGCGCGCAGCAGCATGTGGTGCGCGTGGACGAGGAACAGGATGATGACCTTTCACCGGCCGACGCCGGGCGCATGGTGGATACCATCACCGCGTTGATGCGCTCCGCCAAGCCTGGCGTACTTGTCTTCGAGGACTATAACAAGGGTGTACTGTCAGAGCCAGTGATCACCGGTGCCATTGCGGCAGCCAAAGCCGCTGGTGTACCTACCGCCGTGGATCCCAAGAAGAAGAACTTCTTCGCCTATCGCGGTGTCGATCTCTTCAAGCCGAACCTGAAGGAACTGCGGGAAGGATTGAAGATGGATGTGGATCCGGCCGATCGCGAGAACGTGAACCAGGCAGTGGTGCAACTGGAAAAGAACCTTGGCAACCGCATCTCCTTGATCACGCTGAGCGAACACGGTGCGTTCGTGCATGAAGGCGATGCCGCAACAACGATCGCCGCACATCATCGCAAGATCATTGACGTAAGCGGCGCTGGCGACACGGTGATCGCTGTGGCCGCATTAGCGTTGGCGCAAGGACTCCCGGCGCAGAGCCTCGCCGAATTGGCAAACCTTGCCGGTGGCCTGGTGTGCGAAGAGGTCGGCGTAGTGCCCATCGACAAACAGCGGTTCCGCGCGGAATGCGAGCGCCTGCAGTTGCCAGCATGACCGTCACACCCTACTCATCCGACAGTTCCAAGCGCGAGCAAGTCGAACAGATGTTCGACGCCATCAGCCCGAAGTACGATCTGCTCAACCGCGTCTTCTCCATGGGCGTGGACCAGGGCTGGCGCCGTAAGGTGATCCGCCTAGTCGCCAGCGAACCGGTGGAGAGCCTGCTCGATGTCGCCACCGGTACAGCCGACCTCGCCATCCTCGCCGCGAAGAAGGTGAAGCACGTCATCGGCGTGGACATCAGCGAGGGCATGCTCGCCCACGGCCGCGAAAAGGTGAAGGCCCGCAAGCTTGAGGACCGTATCACCCTGCAACGCGCCGACAGTGCCGCCCTCCCCTTCTCCGATGCCACCTTCGATGCCATCACCGTGGCCTTCGGCGTGCGCAACTTCGAGGAACTGGAACGCGGCATCAGGGATATGGCGCGCGTCCTCAAACCCAACGGCCGCCTCTTCGTGTTGGAGTTCAGCAAACCGAAGAACAACGTGCTCGGTGGCCTGTTCCGTTTCTACTTCCACCGGGTGATGCCCTTCGTGGGCAAACTCGTGAGCCGCGACAGCGCCGCCTACACCTACCTGCCCAAGAGCGTGGATGCCTTCCCGGATGGTGAAGCCTTCGTGCGCATCTTGGAGAAGTGTGGCTTGCGCGAAGCGAAGGCAGAGCCGCTCACGGGCGGGATAGCGACGCTGTATTTTGCAAGGAAATGAGCGAGGTGTTCGCAGGGTCTCCTGCTGAAGACCCTGCGAAGGTTTGAGAATTCTGTGGCCGATTGTCTTGAGCACCTTAGAGATGAGACATCAGAACGACCAAGCCATTGCACGTTCGGGAATGGATTGGGTGACCTTCATCGTTATTGGCATATCCCTGTTGGTCTTCTCGGTTGTCTTCATGAGGATCTTCGCCAGTAGGGGTGTTCTGGTTGGGCTAGTGCTGACACCCATTGTTGCATTGGGGCTTGGCGTGTTTAGTGTTCGGTCGATACTCAAGCAGGTCGTTCTTTTCAAAGAGTATTTGGCGATTTGTCGTTCAGTGCCGTCTCGTGAGTTGTGTTTACCGTATAAGGATATTGAGCAAGCCGAGTACTTCCCTCATGTGTTCCGGTCAGGCCCCGCCATTGTCTTGCGGTATCGTACAGACCGAGCACCTCAACGTCGAATCCGCTTTTCGTTACATGGCGACTCCGAGTCATTCGTTGCCAAACTTGAGGAAGCCGGAGTAAGAGTCAAGGTGCGCTAATCCCCCCCGAATCTGATCGTTGGCTGTGCCTATGATCAAAAAGACCAAGATTTCGTTAGGCTTGGCCTAACCGCTCTGGTGAGTTTCCTGACACACAACGATCGATCCCTACTTTCGTTGCCACATCCATGATCCTGCGCGCACGCTCCATCGTTCTTGGCTGCCTCATTACAGCGGCGGTCCCGTCGTTCGCACAAAAGCGGATCGTCCAAGAGAACCTGGCCAACTTCGATCTGCACCGCTTCCACTTCGGGTTCCTGCTGAGCTACAACACCAGCGACCTCTTCGTGAAACTGAAGCCGCAGGCGTCCTTCGTCGATTCCTTGATGGTATTGGAACACCAGAAGCAGCCGGGTTTCAACCTGGGTATCGTGGCCTCGCTCAACGTGAACCAGAACTTCAGCGTGCGCTTCATCCCGACGCTCTCCTTCCAGGAACGCATCCTGCAGTACCAGTTCCGCGCACCCGAGGGCGGCTCCATCTACTTCCAGAAACCCGTTGAGAGCACCTACCTCGAGTTCCCCATCCTGATGAAGTTGCGCAGCGACCGCATCAACAACTTCGCGGTATACCTGATCGGTGGCGGCAAGTTCTGCATCGACATGGCGAGCCAGCGCGACGTGAACAACGCATTGGACGATGAGGTGGTGGTGAAGCTCGCGAAGTACGACTACGCCGCCGAGGTCGGTGGTGGCTTCGACATGTTCCTCCCTTACTTCAAGTTCGGCATTGAACTGAAGGCGAGCATCGGCGTTCCGAACCTCTTGATCGATGACGACACGCGCTTCAGCGATCCGATCCAGAGCCTGCGCTCAAAATCCTACATCTTCACCTTCACGTTCGAAGGCTGACCATGGGGGCCACCAATGCGCACGAGCGCACGGTGGACATCGCTCTGTCCCCGACCGAGGCAGCGGACCCTGTCCTTGTCCGACAGGCCGCTGAAGAAGCCGCCGGGCTCAAAGCAAGCAGCGCGGTCGCTTCCCGGATCCTCAAACGGTCCATCGACGCGCGCAGCAAGGCACCACGCATCCGGTTGCGCGTGCTGGTGTCCGATGCGCCGATCGCAGCGGATCACGAACCGCCCACACAACTTCCGGATGTCCATCGCGCCGCGCCGGTGATCATTGTTGGGTGCGGGCCCGCGGGATTGTTCGCGGCCTTGCGTGCGATCGGCCATGGGCTGCGACCGATCATCGTGGAGCGCGGGAAGGATGTCCGTGAGCGCCGTCGGGACCTGGCGACGATCAATCGCCTGCATGTGGTCGATGCGGACAGCAACTACTGTTTCGGCGAAGGTGGTGCGGGCACTTACAGCGACGGCAAGCTCTACACACGCAGCCACAAGCGGGGCGATGTCGAAGGTGTGTTGCGCACCTTGGTGGACTACGGCGCATCGCCTGATATTCTTATCGACGCGCATCCGCATATCGGCACGAACAAATTGCCGGGCATCATCACCGCGATGCGACAGGCGATCATCGCTGCGGGAGGTGAAGTACGGTTCAACACGCGGGTCACGGACCTGCTCGTGGAGAACAGCGCGATGCGCGGTGTGATCACTGCGGACGGTGATGAAGTTCGCGCCGATGCCGTGGTGCTCGCCACGGGACATTCGGCCCGCGACATTTTCCAGCTGCTACACACCAAGGGCATTCGCATCGAACGCAAGGACTTCGCGCTGGGTGTGCGGATCGAACATCCGCAGAGCATCATCGATCAAGCGCAATACCACTGCGCGGTCCGCGACCCCTACCTGCCACCGGCGAGCTACAGCCTGGTGCAGCAGGTGGAAGGATTGGGCGTGTACTCCTTCTGCATGTGCCCGGGTGGCATCATCGCGCCATGCGCCACCGCACAGGACGAAGTGGTGACCAACGGATGGAGCCCGAGCAAGCGGAACAATCCGTTCGCCAATTCCGGGATCGTCGTGCAGGCGCCCGGCCCATTCCCAGCCGGTGATGCACTGGCGGGCATGAACTACCAGCGTTCGGTGGAGCACGCCACCTGGAAAGCCGGTGGTGAACGACAGACCGCTCCGGCGCAGCGCATGGAGGATTTTATCCAGGGACGTATCTCCAATGACCTACCCGACTGCAGCTATCCACCCGGGATCGTCACTCATCGCATCGATCAATTGCTACCGAAGGAGATCGCCCACCGCTTGCGCGAAGGCCTGAAGGAGTTCGGGAAAAAGATGCGCGGATACCGCACCAACGAAGCGGTCGTGGTCGCGGTCGAATCGCGCACCAGCTCACCAGTGCGTGTGCCGCGCGATCCCGGGACACTGGAGCATGTGGAAGTGCAGGGCCTCTACCCCTGCGGTGAGGGAGCCGGCTATGCCGGTGGCATCGTGAGCGCCGCGATGGACGGGCAACGCGTCGCCGACCGCATCGCCGTGCGCTACCGCGCCAGCCGCTGACGCGTGAATTCCATGCAAAGCGCTGAGGCCGCCATGGCCACGTTGAGCGATTCGGCACCACCGAGGCGTGGCACGCTGATCAATTCGCTCTGTAACGCCCTGATACCCTCGGACACTCCATGGGCTTCGCTCCCCATCACCAACACAGCTGGTGCACGCAGCGCTGTCTCGAAAACAGAAGCACCTTCCATGGAAGCGAGGTAGATCGTGGCTCCGCCACTTCGCAACTCCTGCAGTTTCGGAACCAACTCGTGGCGGTGTACCTCGACCCGCAGGAAGCCGCCCATACTGGCCTGCACGCATTTCGGGTTGAACTCCTCCACGCAATCGGGGCCGCACAGCACACGCCGCACCCCGAACCAATCGGCCATGCGCAATACCGTTCCCATATTCCCCGGATCAGCGATCCCATCCAAGGCGATCACCAGTTCGCCCGGCTCCAGCCCGGACATCTCCGGGTGATGCGGTTTGCGCACCACAGCCACCACATCATTACCGCTTTCCAATGTACCGATGCGGTCCATCTCGTGGGTCGGCAGGATGTCCGCATCATTGAGCCCGAGAACGCGCGCCATGGCTTCGGTCGCGAACACCGCCTGCACGGGCCAACCGCTGCCCAGCAGTTCGCGCACCGAGCGTTCGCCCTGCACGAGGAAACCGCCCGATAACTCCCGGAACTTCTTCTGGTGCAGGGAGCGCGCGTGCTTCAGTACGGCCTTGGTGGTCAAGGGTCGGATATATTTGGCACTGCCTGTGCCTACAGCACCGCAGGTGCGCAAATTAGGCAGCCCACCGCTCTCCTTGCCGATCCGCCGGACCCATATCGCCGCATCCATCGTGGGCCTCGTGTTGCTGGCGGGATGCAACCCCACGAAACGCGTTCCAACAGGGGAATACCTGCTCACGAAGAACAAGGTCGTACTCACGGAGAAGAGTGTGGACCCGGCGGAGTTGCTGGCCATCGTCAAACAGAAGACGAACAAACGGATCATCGGCATGCGTTTCCACCTGGCGATGTACAACCTGCCCAACCCCGAGCACATCGCGCGGAAGAAGGCACGGAAAGACCAGCGCATCGACGAGATCAACGAATCGCGCGCGGCCAAGGGCAAGAAACCCCGCCCATACAAGCACACCATGGGCGAATGGCTGCGCGGCACCGTGGGCGAAGCTCCCGTGATCCTGGACAGTGCACAGACACGACGCTCCGCTGAACAGATCCGCCTGTACATGAACAAGGAGGGCTGGTTCGACGCCACGGTGCACGATACGGTCTATTACCAGCACCAGCGCTGGTTCGGTGGTGGCTTTGGAAAACCCTTTCGCCAGCCCAAAGCGGTGGTCGAATATCGCGTCGTCCCGGGCAGGGCTTATACATACCGCAACATCCGCTATGCGGTGGACGACAGCACGGTGAAGTACTACGTGAGCACCATCTGGCCGAACAGCCTGCTGAAGACGGGGGATCGCTTCGATGACGACATCCTTGACCAGGAGCGTACCCGTGTCGCCGATCACCTGAGGAACGAGGGTTACCTCTTCTTCACACGCGAGTTGATGCACTTCGATGCGAACACCACGGTCGGCGACCACCAGGTGGACATCGTAATGAAGTTGGAGCGACCCGGGGCCAAAAAGGACCGCGGCCTTGCAGGCACCAAGGAAGCGACCATCTACACGGTGAAGAACATCGACATCGCCGCGTACCGTCGCCCTCGGAATAGCGGTCCGCTTTCGATCGACACCCTGGACCAGGGTGGCTACCGCTTCCTCTTCCGTGATCGCCTCACCTATAAACCGAAGGCCGTGCTGCATGCGGTCTTCCTGAACCCCAACGAGCGCTTCCGGCAGAGTAATGCCGATCGCACGTATCGCCGGCTCACCGGTCTCAAGGTGTTCGATCGTGTGGACATCACATACGACACGAGCGGTACCGGTGGCCCGGGTCTCGCGAACGCGCGCATCTCCTTGTTACCGGGCAAGGAACAGAGCCTTTCAGCCGAAGGCTTCGGCACCAACCGCGGTGGGGCCCTGGGCACATCGGTCAGCCTGTCGTACAAACACCGGAACCTCATGCGGAGGATGGCTTCCCTCCAGGTGCAATTCGTCCTTGGCCTCGAAGCCCAGCGACCCATCACCGGAGGGAACCCCGCGACGGAGGAGGAAAGCGCGGGACGTGTGGGCTATGGCAATGGGCTTTTCAATACGGTGGACATCGGTCCGGATGTGACATTGGGCATTCCGCTCCCCTTCCGCAACAGCAGATCGAGCGATGTGCGCGCGCTCCTCAACGCGTTGTACAGCTACCAGCGTCGCCCGGATTACACGCGGACCTCGGGCAAACTGTCCTTCGGGATCCAATGGAACGAGTCGCGCTCGAACGTGATCGGGTATTTCCCCCTGGAGATCAACGTGATCAAGATCCCCCAGAAGTCAACGGCCTTCGAGGACTACTTGCAGCAAGCGAACGACCCGGTGCTCTCCGACAGCTATACCGACCACCTGATCGTTGGCCAGCGCTTCTCCTTTACCGCGTCGCCACCCGAAGCGCTGCGTCGCAACACTTTTTTCAGCCGTGTCAATTTGGAATGGGCGGGGCACCCCATGTTCCTTCCCTTGAGTTGGATCGCTGAGAGCACCCAGGACACGAGCGGGAACGAGTTCAACACCGTTGCGGGGGTGCGCTACGCCGAATTCGTGAAAGTGGACCTGGATGCGCGCTGGCACCGAACGGTCAACGACAAAAGCAGCTTCGCCTTCCGCGCCGGCGGGGGGATCGGTGTACCCTACGGGAACCTGACCGTGCTGCCATTCGAGAGCAGCTTCTTCGTAGGCGGCGCCAATGGATTGCGGGCCTGGCGTGCGCGATCGATCGGGCCCGGTTCTTACAGCGCACCCCTGCTGGCCTACGACCGTACGGGCGAGATCAGGGTCGAAGGCAACGCCGAGTACCGGTTCAAGTTGATCGGCTTCCTGGAAGGCGCCTTCTTCGCGGATGTCGGCAACATCTGGACCATCGACGACGACCCGAACAAACCGGGCGGCCGCATCTCCTCGAAATTCCTGAGCGAACTGGCCGTAGGCACCGGTGTAGGCGCGCGGTTGAACTTCGACTTCTTCGTTGTCCGCTTCGACCTCGGCCTGCAGACCAAGGACCCCTCACTCCCTGCCGGGGAGCGTTGGCTGTTCCAACCCAAGGACGAATTCGAAGCGACGATCTCCGAACAACTCGGGGCACCCTTCTCCTACACGCCCCAACTCAACTTCAACCTCGGTATCGGCTATCCGTTCTGAGCCAGGGCCAGGTGCAGGGATACGCATGCCCCTGCTCCTTTGACCTGCCCTTACTACTTGAACCCGGCCCTCCGCCTTTCGTTAGATTTGCCCACCGCGAACGTGAACCACGCATGCAGACCTTGAAAACCGGGAAGATCGAGGAACTATTGGGTACCGATGCCGCCAGCCTGCTGGAGCACCAGTGCAAGACCATCGACAAGAACATCCTGCACCTGCCCGGTCCTGACTTCGTGGACCGCAGCTTCGCGCAGAGCAACAGGAGCCCGCAAGTGATGCGGAGCATGCAAGCCCTTTACGGCACGGGCCGGTTGGCCAACACGGGCTACGTCAGCATCCTTCCCGTGGATCAAGGCATCGAGCACAGCGCAGGGGCCAGCTTCGCACCGAACCCGGCCTATTTCGATCCCGAGAACATCGTGAAACTGGCCTTGGAGGGGGGATGCAACGCGGTGGCCTCCACTTATGGCGTGCTCGCAGCGAGCGCCCGTAAATACGCCCACAAGATCCCGTACGTGGTGAAGATCAACCACAACGAGTTGATGACGTACCCCAACAAGTTCGACCAGGTGCTCTTCGGCACCGTGGAGAGCGCTTGGGACATGGGGGCGGTCGCGGTGGGCGCTACCATCTATTTCGGTAGCGAAGAGAGTACGCGCCAGATCACCGAGATCGCCGAGGCGTTCCAACACGCGCACGAGTTGGGCATGGCCACGATACTTTGGTGCTACATCCGCAACAACGCCTTCAAGGTGGATGGCAAGGATTACCATACCGCTGCCGATCTCACCGGCCAGGCCAACCACCTTGGCGTCACTATTCAGGCGGATATCATCAAGCAGAAGCTGCCCGAGACCAACGGCGGATACAATGCCTTGAGCGGATATGGCAAGACCCACAAGAAGGTCTACACCGACCTCACCACCGATCATCCCATCGACCTGTGCCGCTACCAGGTGGCCAACTGTTACATGGGCCGTATCGGCTTGATCAACAGCGGCGGTGCCAGCAACGGTGCCAGCGACATGGCCGAAGCCGTGCGGACAGCGGTGATCAACAAGCGCGCGGGCGGGCAGGGCCTGATCAGTGGCCGCAAGGCGTTCCAACGCCCTGTGAACGAAGGCATCGCACTGCTCAACGCCATCCAGGACGTTTACCTGGACAAGGGCATCACCATCGCCTGACGGATCACCTGAACGGAACGACCATGGGTTGGTTCACACGCGTCAAGGAGGGTATCACCACCAGCACCGAGGAGAAGAAAGAGACCCCGGAGGGCCTCTGGTACAAGTGTCCCGAGTGCAAGGAAGTGATGACCTCGGAGGATCACGAGGACAACCTCTGGGTCTGCTCCAAGTGCCAGCACCATGAGAAGATCGGCAGCGAGGAGTATTTCGCCATCCTCTTCGACGACCACAAATTCACCGAGATCGCCGGTGATCTGATCGCCGGAGACCCGCTCCAGTTCGAGGATACCAAGAAGTATGTGGACCGTTTGGCGAAGACCCGCACTGACACCGGGTTGAACGATGCCCTACGCGCCGCGGAAGGGAAGCTGGACAAGCACTACGTGGTCATCGCCTGCATGGACTTCCGGTTCATCGGGGGTAGCATGGGCAGCGTGGTCGGCGAGAAGATCGCCCTCGCGGCCGACCAGGCTTTGAAGCGTAAATGCCCCTTGATCATCATCAGCAAGAGCGGGGGTGCCCGTATGATGGAGGCCGGTTACAGCTTGATGCAGATGGCCAAGACCAGCGCCAAACTCACCCTGCTAGCCAAGAAGAAGCTGCCTTACATCAGTATCGTGACGGATCCGACCACAGGGGGCGTGACCGCCAGCTTCGCCATGCTCGGCGACCTGAACCTGGCCGAACCCAAGGCCTTGGTCGCCTTCGCAGGCCCCCGGGTCGTGCGGGAGACCATCGGCCGGGACCTCCCAGAAGGGTTCCAGACCAGCGAATTCCTGCTGGAACATGGCTTTCTGGACAAGATCGTCCAGCGCAAGGACCTGAAGGCCATCCTGGCCCGGACCTTCCTCATGTTCCGGAGCTGATCGGGCATCCGCCGGACCGATCGGCCAAACGTCTATATTTGCCGCCTCTTTCGATACGACCATGATCCTGACGACCGACGCCAAGAAGGCCATTTTCACGCAGCACGGGGGTTCTGACAAGAACACCGGGGGTGCTGAGAGCCAGATCGCGCTTTTCACAGAGCGCATCAACCACCTGACCGGGCACCTGAAGACCAACAAGAAGGACCACGGCACCGAAAAGGCGCTGATGACCTTGGTAGGCAAGCGCAAGCAGCTCTTGAACTACCTGAAGATGTATGACATTGAACGCTACCGGGCCATCATCACCAAGCTCGGTCTGCGCAAGTAGCACCAGGGGTACGGCCGCACGTCGGCCGCGCCGAAGCACATCCTGATCGAATGGGGGCGATCGTGAGGCACGGTCGCCCTTTTTCATAAAGGCCCACGGGCCGATGGCAAGCGAGATCCCGGCTCGCAGGCCTGAATGACCGACCGGAGAGATGTAAAGAGGAAAAAAGAAAAAGAACATGAGACCACAAGGCATTACCAAGACCATCGACATGGGCGATGGCAAGATCATCACCATCGAGACCGGGGTGCTGGCCAAACAAGCCGACGGCGCTGTGACCGTCCGCCTCGGCGATACCATCCTGCTGGCTACGGTGGTAGCCACCAAGGAAGCCCGTGAGGGCATCGATTTCCTGCCCTTGCAGGTGGAATACAGGGAAAAATTCAGCGCTGCCGGTCGTTTCCCCGGTGGCTTCTTCAAACGCGAAGCACGTCCAAGCGATCACGAAGTGCTCACCAGCCGCTTGATCGACCGCGCCCTGCGCCCGCTCTTCCCCGATGACTTCCATGGCGACACCCAAGTGGTGATCACCCTGATGAGTTCCGACAAGAAGCACCCTGCCGATGCCATTGCCTGCCTCGCTGCTTCAGCGGCATTGGCCGTGAGCAACGTACCCTTCGGTGGGCCAGTGAGCGAAGTGCGTGTAGCACGCATCAACGGCAAGTTCGTCCTGAACCCGCTTGGCACCGAGATGGAAGGCGTGGACATGGACCTGATCGTGGCCGGCACCAAGAGCGACATCCTCATGGTGGAAGGCGA
>JBDTNF010000232.1:0-17847 GCA_039933875.1 Flavobacteriales bacterium
CGGACCCGGTGGCCGTGTGATCCAGGAGATCCAGGCCGAGACCGGTGCGCACATCTCGATCGACGAGGTGGATGGCATGGGCCATGTGGAGATCATGAGCGAGAACAAGGCGAGCATCGACGCCGCCCTGGCCCGCGTGAACGCCATTGCCAACCCACCACAAGCGGAAGTCGGTGCCACCTACAAAGGCCGCGTGAAAACCATCATGCCCTATGGCGCTTTCGTGGAAGTGATGCCCGGCGTGGACGGCCTGCTGCACGTGAGCGAACTCGATTGGAAGCGTGTGGAACGCGTGGAGGACGTACTGAAGGAAGGCGACGTCATCGAATTCCAGGTAACAGGCAAAGATCCGCGCAGCGGCAAACTCAAGCTGAGCCGCCGTGTGTTGATGCCCAAGCCTGAAGGCTATGTGGAGCGCGAACCCGCCATGGAAGGCGAGGGCCGCGAACGTGGAGAGCGTCCGCGTCGCGAGTTCCGCGACCGGGGTCCGCGCCGCGACTAACCCCCGACCGATCAAGACATGGAAAGCCGCCCTCAGGGGCGGCTTTCTCTTTTTCCATCCACCGCGCGATCCGATCGTGCCGAGCCAACGTAAATGGGGGACATAGGAGGGATCAACGTGCGCTGGGACCGTGTTCCGCACGGGTAACCTTGACGGAAGGCACCGCGTTCAACAGGTCTCTTTTCGAAAAAAACACAGCGCGAATGGCACGAATGAGGCAGTTGAAGATCACCAAGCAGGTGACGAACCGGGACACCCCGAGCCTGGACAAATACCTCCAGGAGATCGGGAAAGTGAAGCTCATCACCGCCCAGGAGGAGGTGGAGTTGGCCCGTCGCATCAAGCAGGGTGATACGCTGGCACTGGAACAACTGGCCAAGGCGAACCTGCGGTTCGTAGTCTCCGTCGCGAAACAGTATCAAGGACAGGGCCTGAGTCTGCCGGACCTGATCAGCGAGGGTAACCTCGGCCTGATCAAGGCCGCCGGTCGTTTTGACGAAACACGCGGGTTCAAATTCATCAGCTACGCGGTGTGGTGGATCCGCCAACAGATACTGCAGAGCCTGGCGGAACAAGCGCGGATCGTGCGCCTTCCTTTGAACAAGATCGGTTCGATCAACAAGATCAACAAAGCGTTCGCCAAGCTGGAGCAGGAACACGAGCGCCCTCCAACAGCGCATGAACTGGCCGAAGTGCTGGAAATGACCCTCGAAGAGGTTAAGACCAGCCTCAACAACACGAGCCGTCACCTCAGCATGGATGCACCACTCCGTGAGGGCGATGACAGCGGTACCATGATGGACCTGATGCGGAACGATGATCTGCCAAGTCCGCTCGAGAGCCTGATGACCGACAGCCTGCGCGTGGAGATCGAGCGATCCCTATCAGCACTTGCCGGTCGGGAAGCGGATGTGATCCGACTGTACTTCGGGCTCAACGGGAACCAGCCACACACCCTGGAAGAGATCGGCCAGAAGTTCGACCTCACCCGGGAACGTGTGCGCCAAATCAAGGAAAAGGCGATCCGCCGTATGAAGACAACGAGCCGCAGCCTTGTGTTGCGCGCTTATCTCGGATAAGATCACGAGCCCACTTCGCGATCAAGAAGGGCCGACAATGTCGGCCCTTTCGCGTTCATTTACCTTCGCGCATCCCGACAGCATGTCCCACATCGTTGCCCCTTCGCTCCTCGCCGCTGACTTCACTGACCTGAAAAGCGCCGTCGCTCTGGTGGATGGAAGCGCCGCACCTTGGCTGCATCTGGATGTCATGGATGGCGTGTTCGTGCCCAATATCAGCTTCGGCCTGCCTGTGATCAAGGCCATCCGTCCGCTCACGAAGAAGGTCTTCGACGTACACCTCATGATCGTCGATCCGGATAAATTCATCGGTGCCTTTCGCGATGCGGGGGCCGATGTGCTTACCGTGCATTATGAAGCCTGCCCCCACCTGCACCGCAGTGTACAAGCGGTCAAAGCGGCGGGTATGAAGGCTGGTGTCGCGATCAATCCGCACACTCCGGTACATCTCCTTCAGGACATCCTTGCCGACATCGATCTGGTGTGCATGATGAGCGTGAACCCGGGATTCGGTGGGCAGAAATTCATCGAACACACCTACACCAAGATCACGGCGCTACGCGCCTTGCGCGAAGCCTCCGGCTCCAAGGCCCTCATTGAGATCGACGGCGGCGTGGGTCTCGATAACGCGCATGCCCTCTTGCAAAAGGGCGCCGATGTGCTCGTTGCCGGTAACAGCGTGTTCGGTGCCAAAGACCCGAACGCCGCGATCCGTGAGTTGAGTAGGACCTGAATAGTGCCCCTGCGAGCTCCACATCCGCCCCGGGGAGAAGGCCGCCGGTGACCTGACCATGTGCTGTTGATGTTCTCCCATGAGGACCGATAACAGGCCATGCTTACACCGGATATCTTCGCGGCCATGTTGAGAAAGATCATCTTGTTGCCAGCTGTTTTCCTGGCGATCCTGGGCCACGCCCAGACGAATGAAACCCGTGATTGTGCCGCGACCAGGATCACCCAACGGTATCTCGCCGAGCAGGGTCTTCCTACCGACGTGCTCCATGCTCTGCCGCAGGTTAGCAATGTCCAACGTGGAGGGATTTACACCGTACCCGTCGTAGTGCATGTACTCTGGAACACGGCGGCGGAGAACGTCCCCGACGCGGCGATCGTGGCGATCATCAATGAGATGAACGCTGACTATTCGCAATCGAACAGCGACCTCAGCGGTGTGCGCGCGACGTTCACCGGGGTCATCGGCAATGTCGGTTTCCAGTTCTGCCTGGCGCAGATCGACCCCAATGGGAACGCCACCACCGGCATCACACGCAACCAGACCACCGAGACCTGGTTCGACCCCGATACGGAGACGAACGACATGAAAGCGCCGCCGACGGGCGTCAGCCCTTGGGACCCGGACCACTACCTGAACATCTGGGTATGCGATATCACGAGCGGCGCGACCGGAGGGACCATCACGGTGGGCTATGCCTACCTGCCCACCGGAGGCATCGTTGGCAGTAACATCGACGGCCTTGTGATCGACTACGACTATGGATTGGATGTGGGTGGCCGCACCGCCACACACGAGATCGGCCATTACTTCGGCTTGATGCACACCTTCGATGACAATGGGGCATGCGTCAACGCCGATGGCTTCGCCGACACGCCCACCACCAACAGCCCGACATTCTCATGCGCGAACACGGGCTTGATCAAATGCGGTGTGCTGACGCAGTACGAGAACTTCATGGATTACAGCAGCTGCACGGCGATGTTCACCGACCAGCAAGCCGCATACATGGCCGGGGTCCTTACAGGTGTGCGTTCCAGCCTGCTCGACGCGGACCTCTGCGGCGGGCCAACAGGCCCTTGTGTTCCGACGGCAGCGGTGGGGACTTCGGAGGGTGATTACATCAATGCCGTGCAGTTGGGCGCGATCAACAACACCAACAGCGGAGGCACGAGCGAGCCCGCGTATACCGACTTCAGCGGCACGTGGTCCACAAGCCTCGTGCAGGGCAGCACGTACTCGATCACCATCCAGTCGGGTAACTACACACCCGACCACTATGCCGCATGGATCGATTACGACCAGGACGATACGTTCGAAGCCGGTGAGAAATTGGGGGAATTCACGAACACCGCAGTGGGCGAGTCCCAATCCATCTCGTTCACCGTGCCCGCTGGTGCGACACTTGGAGGAACCGCGCTGCGCGTGCGAGGTGTGTTCCACAATGATGGGGAGCCGACACCTTCCGATCCCTGTTACGATTATGCATGGGGCGAGACCGAGGACTATGGTATCACGATCACCTCCGGCTCGGGGGGGGCGTGTATCCCCACCTCGGCCAACGGCACGGGCGATGATGACTATATCAACGCCGTGCAGTTGGGCTCGATCAACAACACCAACAGTGGCGGGAACGGTGCTCCCACTTACACGGACTTCAGCGGTACTTGGAGCACGGACCTCACCCTGGGCGCAGGCTATTCGATCACCATCCAATCCGGGGGCTATACGCCCGACCATTATGCGGCTTGGATCGATTATGACCAGGACAACACCTTCGAGGCCGGGGAGAAGCTGGGAGAGTTCACCAACACGGTGATCGGCCAATCGCAGTCCATCTCATTCACCGTGCCCGCTTCAGCATTGCTTGGACCGACCACCCTTCGTGTTCGCGGTGTTTACCACGATACCGGTGAGCCCACCCCCACAGACCCCTGCTTCAGCTATGCGTATGGAGAGACCGAGGACTACATGGTCAACATTGAAGTGAACACGGCCATAGCCAACGTCGCATCCACCGGTATCCGCATCTTCCCTAACCCGGCGGCAAGCTCTGTAACGCTGGAATTGCCAACGGATGAAGTGGCTTCCATTGTCCTGCTCGATCTTCAGGGTCGGGTGGTCAGAGAGATCGGTTCCGCTACATCACGCGTGCGGATGCCACTCACGGGGATCGCCGCAGGGCAATATGTGGTGCGGATCCAGCAGGCTGATCAAGTGACCACGCATCGGCTTCAGGTTGTGGAAGACCTTCGCTGAGACCGGACTTTTTGCACAGGATGAGCGGCCCTTGCGGGCCGTTCGTCGTTTGGAACATGAAGCACAGCGAAAATGCCCCGGGAATGCGGAACCCATGCGGACAGGCCATCGTATTCCAAGGGCAATAGAGAACCTCTTGTCATGCGTACTCGCACCATGCGCCCCATTGCCCTGTTCGTTCCTCTCCTGCTGGCCAATGTCGCCTTCCCTCAAGCCTCGGGTCTCGGGATCAAAGGCGGCCCACTCCTGAGCGATACCCATTCCGGGGCATCACGCTCGGACAAACTCCCCGGTGCGACCATTGGGCTGTACTTCCCGCTCCATGCGGGTACGCGCCTTGAGCTTCAGCCCGAGTTCATGCTGACCGCCCTTGGTGCAGCCTACGAGGGTTCCGATGGGGAGATCTCCAGTGTGCGCACGGTCTATGCGCAAGTACCGATCGCTATGAAGCTCTTCCTTTCCAACGCGGTGAACTTCCATGCCGGTGTGCAAGGGGGCAGGCTTCTCTTTGCGGAGCAATACACCCCGAACGGGACGAGCGACCTGCGCGATAGCTACTCCAAGATGGACTGGGGCGTGATCATCGGCGGTGGGGTGGATCTGCGCTCAGGGGTCGATTTCATGCTGCGCTACTATTCCGGCATGGCACCCGTTCTCTTGAACGATGAATCCTTATTCCCCCGTAACCGTTCGATGCAGTTCACCATTGGCTACCGGCTGATGCAGTTCAAGTCAGTGAACCACGGACGTCGGAGGAAGTGATCCCCGGACCACGATAGGGCTCCGGTCTATCTTTGCCGCGAATGCCGCGGAAACCTACGATCGCAGTTTTGGGAGGTGGCCAGTTGGGTCGCATGTTCATCGAGAACGCGCTGCGCTACGATGCCACAGTACACATCCTTGACCCCGACCCGAACGCGCCATGCTCCGCGCTGGCGACCTCGTTCACCCAAGGGGACCTTCAGGATATGGATGCGATACTCGCCTTCACCGCCAATGCCGATGTGGTGGGCATCGAGATCGAACATGTGAATACGGAGGCCCTGGAGCGATCGCAGCGCCAAGGGAAGATGGTGGTCCCCGATCCGGGCGTGTTGCGGCTCATCCAGGACAAAGGCTTGCAAAAGCGGTTCTATGCCGAGCACGATATCCCCACTGCACGCTTCGCTCTGATCGACGGTCCTGACGGGATCGCCGGTCACGTGGACCTTCTACCGGCCTTCCTGAAAGTGCGCACCGGTGGTTATGATGGCCGTGGCGTGATGCCGATCAACTCCCTTGCCGACGCGGATGGAGCCTTCGGCGGTCCTGGCGTTCTCGAGCAACGGATCAACGTGGCGTTGGAACTGGCGGTGCTTGTGGTGCGCTCCGCTGGTGGCACGCAGGTGACCTACGATCCCGTGGAGATGGTCTTCGACCCCAAGCTGAACCTGGTGGATCACCTACGGGCGCCCGCGCGGATCACCAGCGAACTCGCCCAGCGGGCGCGTCAACTCGCCGAAAAGGTAGCGGAGGCGTTCGGCATGCCTGGTCTCTATGCGGTCGAGATGTTCCTCTCGACCGCAGGTGAGTTGCTCGTGAACGAGACCGCACCGCGAGCGCACAACAGTGGTCACCACACCATCGAGGCTTCCGCGAGTTCACAGTTCGACCAGCTCCTGCGCATCTATCTGGGTTTGCCTTTGGGTGATACCACCTTGCGTTCGCGTGCTGCGATGATCAACCTGGTCGGTGAAGGTGGCAGCGGAACACCATTGGTGCAGGGCTTGGAGGATGTACTGCATCTGCCGGGCACATTCCTGCACTTATATGGCAAACAGGAGACGCGTGCAGGGCGCAAAATGGGCCATGTGACCGTGGTGGCTGACACCGATGAAGCACTGGACCAGGCTATTGCGGTGGTCAAGCTGCACTGCAAAGTGGTTCCCGCCCCAGTCGGGAAGGTGGCGCCCAATAGGACGTGAAACCAACCAAACGAACAACGAGCATGGTAGGCATCATCATGGGCAGCCGTAGCGATCTGGAAGTGATGCGCGAGGCTTTGGATACAATGACCGAGTTCGGTGTGGAGCATGAACTCACTGTGGTGAGCGCCCATCGGACACCCGACCGTATGTTCGCTTATGCGAAAGGGGCGGCTGACCGCGGGTTGAAGGTGATCATCGCTGGTGCGGGTGGCGCGGCGCACCTACCCGGCATGGTGGCCTCGCTCACCACGTTACCTGTGATCGGCGTCCCGATCAAGTCGCGCAATTCCATCGACGGCTGGGACTCGCTGCTCTCCATAGTGCAGATGCCTGCGGGTGTCCCGGTGGCGACGGTGGCGATCAACGGGGCGCGCAACGCTGGTCTGCTCGCTGTGCAGATCCTGGCCACCTCGAACGACCTATTGGCGGAAAAACTCGCAGCCTTCAAGGGCGAACAGGAAGAGAAGGTGCGCGACGGGATCGCGGCCTTGAAACAGCAGTTCCCGAACGCCTTCGACCGATGATCGCAGCGATCGGACGACCCTACCAGGTACACGTACTCCGCTTGTTGCCCGGCGAGGATGTGCGGGAGCTGTTGGACCGATGGTGCAATGACCGATCGATCGAAGCAGCGGCGGTTTCGAGCGCTGTTGGCAGCCTGACCCGGGCTACCATCCGGTTCGGTGGCCGCAGTGAAGGAATTGTGTTGGAAGGCGACCTCGAAGTGTGCTCATTGTCCGGGACTTTGTCGCGCCGTGGCTTGCATTTGCATCTGGCCGTCGCTGACGGTGATGGGCACATCACCGGTGGACACCTGTTGGCCGGCTGCCTGGTGCGCACCACGCTTGAACTTGTGGTGCAGGAGATCGGAGGGCTTCGCCTGTTACGCAAACCGGACCCTGCGACCGGGTACGACGAGTTGTTGCCCGAGGTGATCGCGCCGTGATCATTCCTCTCGAAGGCGGGGCCTGCGCATTGGATAAGGACGTGCTCGCCTGCTGAAGAAGGAGGGTGCGGGTTGAACGATCGCTACTCCCCACCTATGGAACGATCTCCATCGTTGTCCGTTCCGGCAGGATGAAGGGATAGATCTCGTCCAGATCATCGTTGCGCAACGCGATGCAGCCCCATGTCCAGTCGACACCCTCCGAGATCCAATGGTCCATTCCCGCTGGCACGCCATGGATGCCGATCTCGCCGCCGATGTCCGCGTTCGCCGGAATGACACCACTCTCCTGGCGCTGCGCGAAACGTCTCCTGCTTTCGGCATTGGGGTAGTCCACCCAGACGAACGCATGCCACTTGTCATGCATCCGCTTGCTTCGGAAACCAAAGGTGCCTTCTGGCGTCTTGCGATCCCCCTGCATCATCTTGTCGCCCACAGCGTGCTCTCCCAGCACACAGGGATAGGTCTTCAGGAGCCTGTCGTTCATGTATACGCCGAAACGCCGTTCGCTCTTGTCCACGTGGAACCGGATGGTCTTCGCATCGAGGTGCAGACTATCGATGAGGTAGGTCAAAGGCAACGGATCACTCGTAACAACGGCCACAACGGGATCCAGGTCGCCGCCTGAACCGGTGTCCCCATCCTGACACGCTGAGAAGAGCGGAGCCAGGATCACGAAGAGCAAAGGACCGATCCTCATTCGATGCAGGGTTGATGCACGAACGTGAATGCGGCCCTCGACAGGATGTAACGCTTCACTCGATCGCGACGGGGAACGTGACTTCGATGTCGGTATCCCCACCGGCGTTGGTAATATCACCGGCGGAGACGTTCGCAGCGCTTTTATCCGGTTGATGCCGCAGGGTCACCTTCAAGGTACCCGCACTCGCCAGCCCTGTAATGGCTGTGTTCAACAGCCCCACGGGCATGCCGTTGGCATCCGCATCAGCGTAGGCCATGGTGAGGTTGGCGCCGGTCACTTGATAGAAGAACTGGTGCATCTCATCCTCGGCTTGGATCTCGGACGTGATATTGTCGACCGGACTGGCACTTTCGTTCAGCACGCTGACCGACACGCTGTATGCCCGTCCCGCAGGTAGCGTATCGGTGGTGATGGCAGGCGCTGCGCCGCCATCCCCATCCGGATCGGAGAAGCGGAGTTCGTAGACGTTCGCTACGTTCTCCGCATCCACGAAGGTGAGGACCAGGGTTGTGATCACTTCCTCTTCGTTCGTCGGTGGCGGTGGTTCCACGGTGTCTCCCTCATCCTTTTTGCAGGAAAGCAATGCGAGGGTGCTGCTGAGCAGCAGTATGGTATACTTCAACGTGGTGTTCATCGTGCTCTGTGTTTTCGGGGTCATCCGCTGAATGCACTGCGGGTCACCCGCTTTCATCGATCTCCGAAGCTATAGCGTATCCAAAGTGTGAGGTCAACGCCGCGTGCATCGGCGTAGTATCGAAAGCGATCCATGTAGTCGCGATAAGGGATATTCAGCAGGTTCCCGACCTGCAAACCGAGGCGTAATTCGTTCCGGCCGATCGGTCGTGCAGCCGTTGCTTGAACGCCCACGAGGTGATAGGTAGGTGGCGGGGCACTGAAGTCCAATCCAAGGGGGATCCGCGTTTGCTCGAAAACGAACGAACTGGATACGCCGACCTCCACCGCCTTCCATTGACCCGCCTTGGGCAACTCAAAGAGCAGCGCGTTCTCGATCCGATCACCGGGCATCTGGAAAAGCCATTCATCCAACGCGAGATCGCGACCGCGCACGAAGCTCATGCGGGAGCGAACGCTCCAACGATGGGTCAGGTGATACTGCAAGGTGGCATCCATGCCATACAAAAGAGCATCGGTGGCCACATATTGGAACACCGGAAAAGCCCCGCGGATCGTGAGTTGAACACCATCAGGACGCAGGTAGATGAAGTCATCGATGCGATCCGTATAGAGCGTGATATCGGTGCTCAATCGCCCACCGAACCATTGTGCTTCGAGATCGGCTGTGGCTTTCAACGACCGCTCGCTCTCCAACGAGGCGTCCCCCCTCTCGATCGCAGCCGCGCCATGATGAAGGCCTTCGCTATAGAGTTCACTCACGTGCGGGGGGCGATAGGCCGTGGCGACATTGAAACGCAACCGTACGCTATCCGCCACCAGCCAGTTCGCGCCGACGCTGAACGCATGATTGATGAAGTCATGCGCTGGTTGGATGAGCACATCCTCCAAGGTGTATTTCGCCACATCGAGGTGGGTGCCTTCGAGGCGCGCGCCGGCCTCCAACTCCACTGCGGAGGAAACAGGCAGGTGCTCCAACACGAACACCCCGCCGCTCTGCTTGGCGTAGTTGGGTATCAATGGCCTGATACCGGTACCGGGCACATTGATGTTCTCCTGGTGCACCCCGTTCACACCCACCTTGCCATGGATGTGCGCACCGATCCAATGCCTGAGCACTACGTCCGCAGTATGCGTGGTGAGCAAGAGGTCGATGGCGGGAATATCACTACGCCCGCCGCGCCGGGTATCATATTCCTGCCGACTATCCGACTGGTATCCGTAGGTAATGACGAGGCGATCCCGTTCGCTGATCGCATAACCGGCCTCGGCCTTCAGCAGCCGATGGTCCACGGTCTGGCGCGGTGGAGCGATGTCATAGGTGAAGTCGGCGATGTACCAAGGCTCGCCACTAGCTATCGCGTTCTCCAGATCCGTGAGGTTGCCGATGTGCGATGCTTTCAGGATACCGAGATCGCGCGCGAACCAACTGCAATAAACGCTGGCCGTGTAGCGCAGGTCGCGATAACCGAGCGACGCGGACAGACCCTCTTCCCTCAATCCTGTATTGCTGAGCACATAGTCCGGTGCCTCGCTATCACCGAGGTACCGTCCACTGCCCTGGACGCGCCATCCGAACCCGCGCAACCCTTTCACGCCGCCTTGCAGCATCGCGTTGCCTCCACCGCCACGTCCGTTCACCAACCCAATACCCCGCACCTCACCACTGATACCGGCCTCACGCGGCAGCACCACCGGCTCAGTGATGACCACCCCACCAAGCGCATCGCTTCCGTATTGCACGCTGGCCGCACCCTTCACCACAGTGACCCGGTCGCTACTGAAGGGATCCAGGTTCGGCGCATGCTCCGTTCCCCATTGCTGGTCCTCCTGCCGGATGCCTTGGTTGAGTGTAAGGATGCGGTTACCGCTCAACCCATGGATCACCGGCTTATTGATGGTAGGGCCGCTGCTCAACAAGGTGACGCCCGGGAGCGTGGTGAGCATCTCCGCAAGCGACCGTCCTGCGCTCCGTTCCATGGCGGACTTGTCGAGCTGCTCATGCGGCTGGCCCACGTTCTCATCCGGGCGTGCGGTCACCACCTCCATCTCACGCAGTTCCTCGCTGTGATGCTCGAGAAAAATGTCCAGTTCCCGATCGGCCTCCAGTTCGACCCGCTGATCCACGGGGGCACACCCCAGGTGTGATGCGCGCAGTTGGTAGATTCCGGGGCAGAGCGCGGTTATCGCGAACCGACCTTGTTCATCGGCCACAGCCCCATTCGTTGTGCCCATGATGACCACTTCCGAGAAGGCCAGTGCGCTGTGATCGTGATCATCGAGGACCCGCCCACGGAGGGTGATCGAACACCCCTGCGCTAACCCAAAGAACGGCGCCAGGCTTGTGACGAGCAGCACAACGAACCAGGACGAACGTGGAATGAGGAGCATACGGGAACGCACGCCTCGCGTGCGCATGGAATGACAGCGATGGATGAACGACCAGAGCCAGCCCAATGGGCGGCAACACCGCAGTGGGCGCCTACAGGAACAGGCTTGGCGGACCGCGGCCCGGAAGCAGTGAAGCACGGCCGAATCGTTCGGCTGACACCAGCGGTGTCCCGACCGCACCGGCCAATACGGGGCAGGCCACTGGGTCGGCGCAGGCAGCGGCATTGAACACCGGCAGCATGGTATCACAAACCGGGCACTGCGCCTGCACGGTGGGGGCCTCCTGTGCCCTGTGCGTTGCATGAACGCAACGATGCAACAGTCCGCGCTGCACCATGGTCCAACCCAGCAAAAGGCACAGGGCCAATGCCAGGGAACGTCCGGTGCGCAGGGACAGCATGGACCAAAGGTAGAGGTGGTCGCCCTTCGCGAACCATTGACCGACCTGACCGTTGAATGTGGAAAAGCTGCTGACTATCGGGTCCGGATCGTGGACGAGTTGATACCCACCACACTATTTTCGCATCCTTATCACGCTCGCATGAACCTCTTCCGCTCCCTTGTTGCCCTCAGTGCCGCCGTGATCCTTAGTGCAAGCCATGCCCAATGGGTCCCCATGGCTTCGGGACATACTTCCGTTCGCAGCATCACGACCGGTCCGGGCGCCATTTACATGGTGAGCTTTCCATCCGGCGTGTTCAAGTCCATTGACGATGGTGGTTCCTGGAACCCGGCCAACACAGGACTTCCTGTGAGCGGTGCCAACGTGTTCGCTGAATCGGTGTGCTACGACGGCACGCAGCTCTATTGCGGGACCGAGTCCGGTATCTACAAGTCCGCCGATGCGGCAGCGAACTGGACGATCGCGAACACGGGGGCCCCAGCTGCCACCAGCAGTAACTACGCGAACAAGATCTATCATGTACCCGGCACCACGACCACGGTCGCGGTCTACAGCGCCATGATCTCCGCTGGCGGTGGGGTCTATCGCACCACGGATGGCGGGGCCAACTGGTTCTCTGGCAACGGAGGATTGAGCAGCAACATGACCGTCTATCAGGTGGCCTTGATCAACGGGACCCTTTATGCGGCGACGAGCACGGGCATCATGATCTCTACGAACTTGGCGGTCAGTTGGACCCAACTGGGTACCGGCTCCTCCAACTTCCAGACATACGGTATCGCTGGCTTCGGCAACCGACTGGTCGTGATCTCCGCCTTCGTGTTCCGGTATTCCACGAACAATGGGAATACCTGGACCGCCGGCACCGGTGGCCCTACCTCCACAAGTAAGGGCGAGATCATCCGTTACGATGGCAAGTACTGGGCGATCGCTGGTGGAGCCACGACCTCTGTCTATCGTTCGATCAATGAGGGAGCAACATGGACGGTATACAATACCGGGCTCGGTGCGGTGGACGCCATCGCACAGGAAGAATTCCACGCGGCGGGCACGAAACTCTACCTGGGTTGCTTGCAGGACATCTACAGTCATGTAGGGACCACTGTCGGCACCGAAGAGATCGGTACGGCTGCGCTCCCGTTGCCTTACCCGACCGTGTTCAGCGAGCACTTCACCGTGGACCTGAGCGCGCAGCCAGCAGGCAACAGCATCGTCCTCATCGATGCCATGGGTCGCGAAGTGCAACGTCGATCGAACCTCCCCTCCACGCCGGTCCAGATCGAGCGGAACGGGATCCTCGCGGGCACATACCGCGTCATGCTGTTCGATCCGAGCACAGGAACGATGGTGCCGCTCGGTGCGGTGATCGCGGAGTAGCGTCCATCTGTCGGCTGTCGATCCTTCATTCCCGATGGGGCTTTGTCCCTGTGGATGATCCGTCTCGATCCTGGCCCGCGCAAGGCAGGATCGCGGCCTAGGCAACTTGGACATGGATCAACGGGTCACGTATCTTGGAACGCCCACCGACCCCATTTGATGTCACCCCGTATTCTTCGTTCGATAGTTGGATCCCTCGGCCTGGGCGGCAGCGTTGTCGCTCACTGCGCCTGCCTGATCGCCTATACGTTCACGTCGAGCCCGTTACCCACCAACGGCACCTACGCTTGCGGACAGAGCGTGACCTTCTGTTACACGGTCACCAATTGGAACGATGCCAATACGAACTGGTTCCATGGCATCGCGATCAGTTTCGGACCGGGTTGGGACATGGCCACCTTGGTGCCCGGCGCACCACCGGCCACATGTGGCGCCCTCGGTGGCACATGGGGGTGGTACAACAGCGTCACAGGAACAGCGACCACGGCTATCGGCCCCCAAGGCCCGGGCTTCTTCTTCGATCTGGACGACGACGGTGATCCGGGCAACAACTTCGGGGATAACTGCGTGGGCGCTGTGAACTGGCAGTTCTGTTGGACGATCAATGTGCTAAGCCCGCCGGATTGCATCAACGGGCTCGACCTCAGTGTTTCGGTGAATTCCTTCGGCGATAGTGAGACGGGGTCATGGAACAGCCAGGGTTGCCACAACGATGCCGTAGCCCTCAGCCCACCGGCCGTGATCCTGGCTTGCGCTGTCTCGGCTGGTACCGACGCTGTATTGGATCTGTGTGCCTCTTCTCCTCCCGCCGATCTATTCCTCTCTCTGGGTGGAACACCGAACGCTGGAGGTTCCTGGACCGATCCTGCCGGCGCGCCCCACTCGGGGGTCCTCGACCCATCAGTGGACCTGTCCGGGGATTATACGTACACGGTTGCGAGCGTCGCACCTCCTTGCCAATCCCAAGCCGTGGTGACGGTTACCCTGCAACCGCAGCCCGATGCGGGTACCGACGGGAGCATCGTCACCTGCGCTTCGGACGCGTTATTCTCATTGTTCGCATTGTTGGGTGGCACGCCCGATCCCAGTGGAACATGGACCGCCCCTGGTGGAGGAGCGTCCTCTGGAATGTTCGACCCTGCGATCGATGTTGGGGGTGTTTACGTCTATGATCTGACCGGTGTGGCACCGTGTCTGTCCGCCCAGGCAACGGTTACCGTAACCGTGAACCCTTCGCCGAACGCAGGCAGCGATGGTGTCCTTGCCATTTGCTCAAACGGTACGTTGACCCCGCTCATCAATTCCTTGGGCGGATCACCCAGCCCGGCAGGCAGTTGGACCGGACCAGGCGGTGCGGTCTTTACGGGCAACTATGATCCGGCCTTCGATGGACCGGGCGCTTACACCTACCAAGTGGACGGCGTTGCGCCATGCCCGAACAGCACGGCTACGGTGATCGTTACCGAGAACGCACTGCCAAGCGCGGGCAGCGACGCCGCCACCGCACTGTGCGAAACCGGTGCTGCGGTCCCGTTGATCACCCTGCTCGGGGGATCACCGGACGCAGGCGGCGGTTGGACCGGACCGGGCGGATCTGCTGTCGGTGCAACACTGGACCCAGCGACAGCCAGCAGCGGTGATTATGTCTATTCGGTTATTGGCACCGCACCCTGCCCAAATGCGCAAGCAACGCTTACTCTTTTGATCACCTCTCAGCCTTCCGCTGGCTCGGATGGCGGAGTGAACCTGTGTGATGGTTCCCTCCCAACGGATCTTTTCACTGTCTTGGGAGGAACACCTTCCAGTGGTGGTGTCTGGGTGGATCCACTGGGTGCATCCGTGGGCGCTGTGTTCAACCCTGCGACCAGCCTTCCAGGTATCTATACCTACACCGTGAGCGCCGCAGCACCGTGCATCGATGCCAGTGCCTCAGTGACCGTGAACGTCGCGGGGCAATCGTCCGCTGGAGTTGATGCGGTTCTCGCTGTATGCTCCGATGGAACCGTCGTGTCGCTGCTCCCCTTGCTCGGCCCCACAGCACAACCGGGCGGCGCATGGACCGACCCTCTCGGTGCCGCAGTTGCAGCATCCTTCACCCCAGGCGCCTCCATCGATGGCGTATACACATACACGATCAACGGGACCGCACCCTGTGTTACGGTGAGCGCCACGGTGACCGTGACCACAGCCCTCGCATCCGACCCTGGGGTCGATGGGATCTTGACCACATGCGAAACCGGAGCGCAGGAGGATCTGTTCAACTCACTCGGTGGTTCGCCAGCAGGTGGTGGCACATGGACCACCCCCGGTGGTGCACCATTCGCTGGACAGTTCAACCCGGCGACGGGGACGCCCGGGATCTATACCTACACCTTGCCGGTGAATGGAGCCTGCCCTGCGGCAAGCGCCACGGTAGATGTGACGGTGGTCGCCACACCTGACGCTGGGCTCGATGGGGCGGTGAGCCTGTGTACCAACTCGGTTCTTCCGTATGACATGATCACCGGCCTTGGTGGATCCCCTTCGGCTGGTGGCACATGGACGGCACCCGGCGGTGGCGCGCACGGCCCGGACCTTATTCCTTGGATCGACAGTCCAGGTGTGTATACCTACACGGTTTACGCACCGCCACCTTGTCTGTCGGCATCAAGCACGCTAGTGGTTTCTGTGGTACAACCTGTGAGCGCGGGTATCGGTGGTATCATTTCACTCTGTGAGAACGGAGCGCCTGTGGATGCATCCACATGGCTGGGCGGAAATCCCACCGCCGGTGGCATATGGACCGCACCCGGTGGCGCGCCTGTGGCCGTGGTCGACCCCTCCACCGCCGCATCGGGCAACTACACCTACACTGTGCAGGGCACCGCCCCCTGCCCGGATGCACAAGCAGTGGTCACGCTCACGATCGACCTGCTGCCGGACGCAGGTGCCGATGGTAACCTGACGCTCTGTGATGAGGCCGCTCCTGTTGTTATGGTCAATTACCTCGGCGGTGCACAACCCGGTGGTGCGTGGAGCGGCCCCGGGGGGGCGGCCACCGGTGTCTTCACGCCCGGCCAGAACGTTCCCGGATCCTACACCTACACAGTGAACGGAACCGGCGCATGTGCTTCGGAGCAGGATCAAGCCAATATGGATGTCGCTATTCTCCCGCTTCCCTCCCCATCATTCATGGTGAGCGTCGCGAACGGGTGTGCTCCGTTGGAAGTGGAATTCACCATCGAGGACACCACCGGTCTCCAAAGCGCGGATTGGATCTTCGGCGATGGCTCCATCGGCGGTGCGCTGGTGGATGCCTGGCACACCTATGTGACGGGTGGCGTGTTCACGGTGGAATTGGAAGTGACCAATACCGACGGCTGCGTCGGCACTGCATCGATCACCAACGCGGTCCATGTTTCCGAAGGGCCGAACGCCTTGTTCTACGCTCTTCCGTTGCGCGTAAGTGAGAGCAACCCGACCACGGTTGTGACACAGGTAGCTGAACCCGGCATCCTCTACACCTGGACCATCGATACCACGATGGTCGATACCAGCGGTGTGTTCAGTTGGACCTTCGACCCGCCTGATCTTGGGCTGCACCCGATCTGCCTTACCGCATCGGACGCAATGGGGTGCGACAACACGTATTGCATCGATGTGCTCGTGGATGATGACCTGACCATTTTCGTACCCAATGCGTTCACACCGAACGGGGACGACCAGAACGATCGGTTCCGGCCATCCGTGATCGGCGTGCAGCAGGATTGGTACGAGTTCATGGTGTTCGATCGCTGGGGGATGCTCATCTTCCGGACAAGCGACCCCTACGAGGGCTGGAACGGAGGCATGGACAACAGCGGCGACGTTCTCTCGCAGGACGTTTACGTGTGGAAACTCCGGGCCAAGGACCAGTTCACCACGGAGAAGCAGGAATACATCGGTTCCGTCACCCTGGTGAAATGAAAAGAGTCCCGACATGGTCGGGACTCCCCTCTTCCAACATGGGCCCGTCACTGCCTGACGAGCCTTGTCTGCGCCAGCGGTCTGCCTTCCGCATCCAGCGCGAGAACGATGTACACACCTTGGGGAAGCGCTTCCAGATCCAATCGTTGGCGCAAGGGTGCTTCGAACACCCGTTCACCGATCGTGTTATGGAAACGCAGGCTACGTACCCCCGGGACCGTGCATTGTACCATCACCAGGCCCAATGACGGGTTCGGGTGGAAAGAGAAACTGAATTCCGTGTCGTACTCGGCCATGCTGGAGAGTACATCGCAGAGGTCGCCCACGCCGTTGTGGTTCAAGTCGGACTGGTCGGGGTTGTAGATCCACCCGCAATTGTCGCAGGCATCACCAACACCGTCCGTATCGAAATCCGCCTGGCTTGGATTGAACGCCGAGCTGCAATTGTCCTCGCAGTTGAGCAATTCGTCGTCGTCGGGGTCGGCGTTCGGTACTATCCCTGTGTTCCCTCCTGCGCATATTCCGCAATCATCGAGGAACGCTGCACCACCCGGGATACCCGCACAATCGGGCTGGAGGTCGAGGAAACCGACACAGTTGCAGTTCTCATCCCAGGCATCGTTGTTGGTGAATGGATCACCATCGTTGCACGGGGTACCGGTCACGGAGGTCCCTCCCCACACGCCAGCGCAATCCTGAGCGCAGGCCATGAGTCCGGTATTGCCTCCAACACATGAGGCGCAATTGTCCAGGAAGGCTCCGCCACCTGGCACACCAGCACAGTCGATGAACTGCCCTGCGCATAGGCAACTCGCATTCCACATGTCATCGCCGGTGCTCGCATCGTTGTCGTTGCAGGCTGTTCCGGGCAACGCGACTCCGTTCGCTACACCAAGGCAATCGAAGATG
>JBDTNF010000233.1:0-30258 GCA_039933875.1 Flavobacteriales bacterium
GATATGATCATCAACGCCGGTGGAGACCCCTTCCACGATCTCGAGGATGCTGTTGATATCCGGGTTCGCCACTTGCTGCACCAGGCCGGAGGGCCAGTAGACCACCACTTCGGTGACCTCCGTATCCGCTCCGAGGCCGAAGTGCGCCGTGATGCTGCTCATGTAGCGGAAACCATCACCGGCCTTCACGTCGCGGATCTGCGTGCCCAGCGCGCTGGTAACCTGAACGCGGGCACCGATACCGTTCTTGTTGCTCACGGTGCCAACAGGATAGATCTTGATGTAGTTGTTCTCGTTCCCGTTGTTCATGTAGCACGTGGTGGCGTTCACGATGTCCAGGAAACCATCGTTGTTCAGGTCGCCGATGGGACCGTTCTGCGGATTGCCAGCGACCTGCGAGAAGGTCATGTCGCCGTTGTTCACCATCAAGCCGGTTCCTCCCAACACATCCAGGTAGCCATCGTTGTTGAAGTCGTGCGTGGTCCATTCGATGCTCTGGCCGGTGAACAGGTCGAAGCCTGATCCGGCGGTGATGTTCGTGAAGGTGCCGTTCCCGTTGTTCTGCATCAGCTTCTGGTAACCGCTCGAGCTCGAACCGATGAGTACGTCCATGTCCCCGTCGTTGTCGTAATCGCCCCAGGCGCTCGACCAGCTCTGGTGGCTGTCCACAAAACCAGCGGTGGCCGCCATGTTGGTGAAGGTGCCATCCCCGTTGTTGCGGTAGAGGATGTCCACCGGATCGCAGCCGCACTTGGCCACGAAGAGGTCCAGGTCGTGATCGTTGTCGTAGTCGATCCAGATGCTGCCGTAGTTGCCGCAGGTCTCACCAAGCCCACCTTGGTGGTACTCGAAGTTCACATCACCGTCGAACAGGTAGTAGACGTTGGCGGCCACATCATGGCAGCTGTAAACGTCGAGGTGCCCATCGTTGTTGATGTCCACCATGTTCGTGCGCTGGCAGAAGATGTACTGGCCGGGGGAGTGCTGTGTGAAGCCCATTCCGTCGTCGCTGGCCATCATGATGGTAAGGCCGCTGCCACCACCGTAAAGCAGGTCGGTGTAGCCATTGTCGTCCAGGTCACCGGCGGCCATGCTCCACGAGGGTGTGTTCACCGCAGCGGAGGTGGGGATGTTGAGGGTGATGAACCCGGTCTCCGTTTGTTGGACGATGTTGACATTGTTCTGCGTAGGTGCGACGGCATCGTCGAGCATGTCGCCGTTCATGTCCACCACGCCCAGCACGTTCCCCGCTCCTGGTAACGCCGTCGGGGTGAAACTCACCGCTGCGTTCGAGATCTCGTTCTCGATCAACTGGAACTGGAAGCCCATTGAGCTCCAACGGTTGTCGAAAGCGATGTGATAGGTGACACCACCGCTGACGTTTATCGTCGCGATCGAGGAAAGGCTGGGGCCGGAATCATCATCGCCACCCACGCAAACCAGCGCACCGCATACACCGCTGTACACATGGAACCGGGTGTCGACGATGGCACCCACACCCGTGGTGATCGTGAGCGCCAGGTCTTCGGCGGGCGTGTAGGTGTACCACTCGCTGGCGGTGACGTTCGTCAAACCGTTCAGGGCGCAGATCGGGTTGGGTATCTCAGGCCCGTTCACCGCGGTCACGGCATAGGTTCCCGCGACAATGGGCAGGGCGGTGGCACAGCCATCCTGGGCCCATGCATTGGAGAGGGCGAGGCAGAGTACGACGCAGAGTACAGTCTTTTTCATGGTCCAATGGTTCAATGTGGTGACCCAATGACGCGATCACCCGGGTTCATGGCGCCTGATGGGTTCACTGTTTGGTGAACCGCTGCTGGAGGATGCGATCGGAGGTCTTCACCTGGAGCAGGTACACCCCGCTGGTCAGGCTGGCGACGTCCACCCTGCCGTTGCTCAACGCGGTTTCCATGACCCGCTTGCCTGTCGCATCGAACACAACGATCGGTGCATTGCCCAATTGGACGTCCGCGCTGATGTTCAACACGTCCGTGGCCGGATTGGGGAACACCGCAAGCCCGGGGGCGAACACCTGGTCGTCGATCCCCTCGAAAATGCCTTCGATGATGTTCACCGTGGAGTTCACCTCGGCCGTGTGCACCACGTTCACCAGGCCCGACGGCCAGTACACGGTGATCTGCTCGATCCCGGTGTCGGCACCCAGACCGAAGTGTGTGGTCAGGCTGCTCATGTATTCGAAGCCATCGCCCGCCTTCACATCGCGGATCTGGGTGCCCAGGGCGCTCACGACCTCTACACGCGCACCAATGCCATTGGAATTGCTGGCCGTACCGATGGTGTTCACCTTCACATAGTGGTTCTCGTTCCCGTCGTTCATCCAGATCGTTCCGCCGTTCAGGATGTCGAGGAACCCATCGTTGTTCAAGTCGCCGATCGGACCATTGTAAGGAGGAACGACCGCATGGGTGAACGTCATATCCCCGTTGTTCAGCATGAGCGCCCCTCCGCCAAGCACATCGAGGTAGCCATCGTTGTTGAAGTCGTGCGTGGTCCATTCGATGCTGTTCCCCAGGAACGCATCGAAACCGGAACCAAGCGTGACATTGGTGAACGACGTACCGTCGTTGTTCCGCATCAACTTCTGGAAATCCCCCGAACTGGTACCCACCAGCACGTCCATGTCGCCATCGTTGTCGTAGTCGCCCCAGGCGCTGGACCAGCTCTGCTGACCATCCCCGAAGCCCAGGGAGGTCGCGATGTTGGTGAAGGTGCCGTCGCCGTTGTTGTGGTAACAGATGTCGACCGGATCGCAACCGCACTTGGCCACGAAGAGGTCCATGAGGTGATCGTTGTCGAGGTCGATCCAGATGGAACCGTAGTTGCCGCAGTTCTCGCCCAAGCCGCCCTGGTGGAAGGTGAGGTTGCCCGTACCGTCGTTCAGGTAATAGACGTTCGCGTCCACATCGTGGCAACTGAAGGCATCGAGGTGCCCGTCGCTGTTGATGTCCACCATGTTGGTGCGCTGGCAGAAGACGTACTGCGGGAACGAGACCTCGGTGAACGCGGTGCCGGTGATGTTCGCCATCATGAAGGTGACACCGTCGCCGCTGCCGTACATCAGGTCGTTGAACCCGTTGTGATCGATATCGCCGGCCGCGATGCTCCAGGAGGCGTCGTGGTCCGCGGGGGTGGTGGTGATGTTCACCGCATTGAAGGTCCCCCCGGCCTGCTGGTAGTTGATGTTGATGTTCGTGATACCCGGAGCGACGACATCGTCCAAGTGGTCACCGTTCATGTCGACCACACAGTCCGCGTAACCATTGATGGTGATGGGATGCGCGTGGAAACCGACGAGGACCTCGATCGGCTCGTCCTCGAGGAGTTGGAACTGGAACCCATCCGATTCCCAGTAGTTGTCGAAGGCGATGTGATAGGTGACACCTTGCGATACGTTGAACGTGGCGATGGAGAGGTAGCCCGAACCGGAATCATCATCGCCCGATTCGCAGACCAACGCCCCACAGGCCCCCGTGTAGACCTGGAAGCGCGTATCGTGGTTCACGTTCACAGCGAGATCCGTGGTGATGGTCAGCGAATGGTCAGCTGCCGGGGTGTAGGTGTACCACTCGGCGGCCGTCACGTTACCGGCCGCACCCGCGCAAATGATCGGCGGGATCTCCGCTCCATCCACGGCAACGACCGTGTACGTACCTGCGATGACCGGAACGGCCGTGGCACAGGTGTTCTGGGCGTGGGCTGTACATACGCCCAAGCTCATGGCAACAAGGAGTAGTGACTTTTTCATGTTCAGCGGTTCAATGGTGATCATTCACAGGGTGGCGAAAGCGAGCTGATCCATTCGTAGACCAGGTCCACGGCTTCCTGGTGGATGAGGGTGCGCCCGAAAAGCGGCATGCGCACGGCCTCTTCCGCGGAGTTCATCCGGAAGTACATCATCGAGCGTGCGGGGTTCCCACGGGAAACGATGTGTGTCTGCGAAGGGTCGATGGGGTCGTCCGGTGGCACGCAAACGCCCAGGTTCACAGGGTCGACGGTCTCGCTGAACGCGAAGCGCATGGGCCTGTAGTCGCAGTGCCGATTCTCGGCGTGGCAATGCGAACAGTTGGCATCGAGGTAGGAGCGCACGCGCAACTCAAGGTCCTGCGAAGGGTCGTCCCATTTCACCGTGGTGACGATGTTGGACGGATAGCTCTCGAGGTAACCCATGGCCACGAATTTGGCCAGCTGGTTCATGCTACCCTCGGGGTAGGGGAAGTCGGCGTTCAGGTTCTGCGGCTTGGGGCCGATGGGGATGGGCACCGTGGGGTTCTTATGGCACACACGGCATTCCGCTTCCGAGGGGATGCGGTAGTTCACGTTGCGCAACGTTCCGTTGTCGTCGATCCAACTGAGCGGGACGTAGGACCCGTTGAGGTCCAGGACGGCTTCGGTCTGCTCGGCGTTCCACACGTAATCCGCGAATTCGAACTGGCCGTTGCGCTTGAACAGGATCCGCGTTTCGAGGATGCGCGTCTCGTCGGCGGGCTGCACATGGTCGTAGTAGAAGTTCTTGATCAGCACGGTGCCATCGGGGAAGTCCAGCACCGTCCGGTCATCCACGTACTGGGCCTTCACGCCCTCCGGCATCCAGATGAAGCGGTTCTTGTGGGCGTAGTCGGTGAACAGCGTGCTGATGGGCGAAAAAGGCACCACGCCATAGACCGGCTGCTGATCGGCCAGTGGACCGGTGAAGAAATTGTACTCGGAAAGCGTGGCGTACGGCACCGCCGCTGGGTCGAACACCACCGGCGAGATCGGCTCCGTGGGGGGCGGGGTCACAACGGGGTCATCCACCTCCTCATCCTTCCGGCAAGCGATGAACGCAACGATGATGAGGGACAGGACGAGCAGGACTTTCTTCATACCCTTGGAGCACTGGCGGTTATGCCGCCAAGGTAGGGACGCTCCGAACGTGCCGAACGTTGGCCGGGACCAACGGAACCGCTGTCCTCGAAACCCTGCCGGTCGGTACCAAAGAAAAAGCCCCGCTATCCGCAGGGCTCCATCAATGCGCGACGGGGGATCACTCCTCCGACTTCTTCCTGCCTTTGCGCTCGGGTGCTGCCTTACCGGCGGCTGCCGCAGCGGCCTTGAGCCGGGCGATCTTGCGGGTAGCGTTGCGCTTGCGGATGGCTTGCGCCTGGGGATCCTGTGCCATGGTTTCTTGTGTTGGGGCGGCGAAGGTAGGGCTGATCGAGATAATGGCATCTGTTGAACCTGGTCAATCAATGACCCATTCGGGCACAAGTGCACTTGCGTTGACCAGGATCATAAGGGGTCGGTGGATCCGGCGGCCCGGACATGACCCGCCCCCAAAAACGGTCAGGACAATAAAAGGGCTTCCGAAAATGGATCTTGCTTGAACCTAGTTCTTCTCGCGCGATCTTCTGGTCCTTGCAGAGCCGCGCATGCAGGCGGATGAATTCCAGCCTGGGCAGGTCCAACAGGGCTTTCAATTCCGGTGCGGATGCTCGCCAGTCGATGTGGTTCGCGCACAGCGGAAACGGCCAATCGAAACTGATCTTGGCCCACTCCTGTTCGTATCCATCCTTTCGGTCGCCGATCTCGTCGTTACTCAGGTAGATCCGCTCAAGCGAAGCACAACCAGCGAGTGCCGTCGGCAGGTGGCGAAAGTGATTATTGACCATATCGATGCTGCGCAATGAGTCCAATTCAGCCATCTCCTGCGGGAGGTCACTCAGGTAGTTCAAGCGGAGCACAAGCGCGCGCAACTTGCGCATCCGCCCGATGTCCTTGGGCATGCTCTCCAGATGGCACAGCGTCAGATCCAAGCCTTCCAGATCCGTAATGACCGAGAGCCCTTCGGGAGGTATCCTCAGGTCGAATCCCGAGAGGCTCACATATTTCAAGCAGGTGAGTTGTTTCAGCTTGACCGTATCAATGCGAAGACGGATCGGGGGGACCGCGAAGACCTTGCGCTTTCGTTCGTACGTGAGACCTCTCATATGCACAGACTCGATGTTCTTCAAACGCAGCAAGGCTTCATTGGGGAAGACCGTATCCGTGTAGTCCAGGCAAACTACCGATCGCTGCCTTTCCCAATTCCGGGCCTTCACGCGCTCTATGGGTTTCCCCTTCATGGCCTTTCGGAGGGCCTTTTCCGCGTGCCTGTCCTGCGCCTCGCTACAAAAGGCACAACACAAGAGGATGCCGAGGACGAACAAGGCGCGCATGCGGTGAAAATACCTCGTAGGCTTTGACCGTGCTGTCCTAGCTATGTTCTAGAAAGAAGCCCGGCTCTCACCGGGCTTCTCATTTTCTTATCGTCCGATCTTCTGATCAGCCACGCACGAGTTTCCTGTACTTCATCCGGTGCGGCACGATGTCACCGCCAAGTCGCTTCTTGCGGTTCTCTTCGTAGTCCTGGAAGTTGCCTTCGAACCAGTACACGTTGCTATCGCCTTCGAAGGCAAGGATATGGGTGCAGATGCGATCCAGGAACCAGCGATCGTGGCTGATGATGACCGCGCAGCCGCTGTAATCTTCGATGCCTTCTTCGAGCGCGCGGAGCGTGTTCACGTCCAGGTCGTTGGTCGGTTCGTCAAGGAGGAGCACGTTGCTGCCTTGCTTCAAGGTCATGGCCAGGTGCAGGCGGTTCCGCTCACCACCGGAGAGGATGCCCACCTTCTTGTTCTGATCGTTGCCGCTGAAGTTGAAACGCGCGCTGTACGCACGGCTCGGCACGGCCATGCCGCCCACGAGCATCATGTCCAGCCCGCCGCTGATCACTTCCCACACGGTCTTGTCGGGCAACAGGTCCTCATGGCTCTGGTCCACATAGCTGAGTTGCACGGTTTCGCCGATGGTGATCTTTCCGCTGTCGGGTTTCTCTTCGCCCATGATCATGCGGAAGAGCGTGGTCTTACCCGCGCCGTTGGGTCCGATGATGCCGACGATGCCCGCAGGTGGCAATGAGAACGTGAGGTTCTCGAAGAGCAGCTTGTCGCCGTAGCTCTTGCTCACTTTATCGAACTGGATCACCTTGTCGCCGAGGCGTTGTCCGTTGGGGATGAAGATCTCGAGCTTGGCCTCCTTCTCCTTGGTGGTCTCGCTCTGCATCTTCTCGTAGTTCGCGAGGCGCGACTTGCTCTTGGTGCGGCGCGCGCTGGCGTTGCTGCGCACCCATTCCAACTCTTGCTTCAGGATCCGGTGGCGCTTGCTCTCGGTCTTCTCTTCCATGGCCATGCGCGCGGTCTTCTGCTCCAGCCAGTTGGTGTAGTTGCCCTTGTAGGGGATGCCTTCTCCGCGATCGAGCTCGAGGATCCAGCCCGCCACATTGTCCAGGAAGTAACGATCGTGGGTGATGGCGATGACCGTGCCTTTGTACTGCTGCAAGTGCAGTTCCAACCACGCCACGCTCTCGGCGTCCAGGTGGTTGGTCGGTTCGTCCAGGAGCAGGATGTCCGGCTGTTGAAGCAACAACCGGCACAGCGCCACGCGACGGCGTTCGCCACCGCTGAGGACTTTGATCGGCGTATCGCTCTCGGGGCAACGCAAGGCGTCCATAGCCACTTCGAGCTTCTGGTCGATGTTCCACGCATCGGCCGCCTCGATCTGGTCCTGCAACACTCCTTGACGGGCGATGAGCTTGTCCATCTTCTCGGGATCGCTCATCAGCTCTTCATCGGAGAACTTGGCGTTCACCTCCTCGTACTCCTTCAAAAGGTCCATGATCGGCTGAACGCCTTCACGCACCAGATCGATCACGGTCTTAGTGTCATCCAACTCGGGTTCCTGCTCCAAGTGGCCGATGGAGTAGCCCTGGCTCAAATGCACATCGCCCTCGAAGGACTTCTCCTTGCCCGCGATGATCCGCATCAGCGTGGACTTACCACTACCGTTGAGACCGAGGATCCCGATCTTGGCCCCATAGTAGAAGCCGAGGTAGATGTCGTTGAGGATCTTCTTACCCGAAGGCAGGGTCTTCCCCACCTTCACCATATTGAAAATGATCTGCCTGCCTTCGTCTGCCATGGTCGTTCAGTTGGTCCGTTCCGGGGGTCGGTAGCGCGGTGCTTCTCCGCAGGCGCCTGTCAGTGTCCCTGGTAACGGGCGGCAAAGATCTCCATTCGTTCCCATTCTTTCACCATGGTGGGTTCGCTGAACGACATGCTGTCCAATTCGTTGTAGCGGAGCACGAGGTCCATCGATCCATCACCCTGCTTGCTCACAGCCACATAGCCCATGTGGCCGGGCGTGGGCGCCCCCCCGACCACGCCCACGTTGATGTCATGCGCCATCAAGTGGAAGGCGATGGGGGCCTCCCACAGCACGTCGGCCAGGACATGGTCGCCGGGCTGGAGTTCCTTCGCCAGATAGTCCGCGATGTGGGCAGCTTCCGGATAGCGGGGAACGCGGTGGCGAATGGTCGACATTCCCGGCACGGCGAGCAGCAGAAGCAACAGGCAGGCGCCCGCTGTGCGCACCCGCTTGCCGAAACCCGGCAGCATCTTGTCCTGCACGAACTTGAGCAGGTAGAACAGGGCGATCGCCGAGCTGAGGTGGAAGATGTACAGGGTGAACAGCCATATGCGGGGCGGACCGACCTCAGCGAGCAGCATCACCAACGGGATCGAGCCCAGCGCCATGCCCATCGTGAGCATCCGGTACTTGGAGGAGATGTAGGTGGCCTGGAACAGCCCTGCGAAACCCAGTATCGCGATCCACGCGGCGGCGGTATCCGAGAAATAGGCCCAGAGGTCCAGCGCTTCGTCGCCGTAGTGCCGTGTGAAGAGCTTCCAGGTATGCTCGGGCGATACGGCGTGATGGAACAATTGGTCCAATCCGTGGCGCATCACCACCGGGAGGTACAGCAACAGGGCCACCAGGATGAAGACCACAAGGGAGAGCAGCAGGTTGACCAGGCGTGCGCGCAGGGACTGCTCGTACTTGAACACAAGCGACAGGAACAACCAGATGTGGATCATGGCCGCGATGAGGAACATGGTCGGTACCGACCAGGCCCCCAGGGCGCATACCACACCGATCAGCACCGCGCTCACCGGATTGTTCTCGTTGATCAAGTGCCTGCCGAGCACCAAGGCCACGACCATGCAGAGCCAGGTGATGCTGAATCCATGGGACAGCGCGCTGTATTCGATCAAACCACCGGAGGAAGCCACCAGGGCAAGCGCCATCAGCGCGATGTACCGGTTGAACATGCCCCGTACGAACAGGTAGAAGAACGGCATGGTGAGTACGCCGGCGATGAACGCGGGCAGCCGCATCGACACGAGCCCAGTCCCGAAGATCCCCGTGCTCAACTTCACCAGCAGCGTGTGGAACACATGATTGCTCGGATGCGAGTAGTCCGAGATGATCCCTGCGAACGGCTGTGTGGCGAACGTGATGTAGGCGAAAGCCTCATCATAGGTCACGGGCTTGAAAAGCATCCAGGCGCGAAGCGCGGTGCCGACCAGGATCAGGAACAGCACGAAGCGTCGGTGCGGACCAGATGTACGGGTCTCGTAGCGCAGGAGCACGTCGCGCAGGTCGGCGCGAAAGCGCGTCAGCATCCCGGTGCCTGCTTCCTCCGCTACTTTCCGCCGATGGCTGCGGCCCGAGCCGCGCGAGCCGGACGCGGCCAGGACCGGCCACATCCCTGCGACGGGGGCGGCGCTGGCCAAGGTCATCGGCTGCGGGACTGATCGATGGGAACGAATGCGCACCGGGACAAGTTAGCGGAACGTCGAGGTGCGCGACAACGGCTCAGCGATGGACCTCGTCCATGGACACGATGCTGTCCACAACGAACTTGTTGTTGCCGCGCCAGGGGATCGCCGCCAGGTATTCCCTGTAGTGCAGGTTGAACTGGTTTCCGCTATTGGCCATCAGCTGCTGGGCCACTCGTTCATCCTCCACGGAGAAAAGGAATTCGAAACTCTGCAGTGTACCGCCCTGGCTGCGGATACCGGTCTGGATCATCTTCCCCTCGTAGGTCTTGAACAGCACACCCTTGTTCACGATGTAGTTCAGCTCCCCGGCCTTCACCCCGGTGCCGAAGACCCAGTAGTACCGGAAGTAGCCGGTGATGCCGAGGATCAGGATCAGGACGAAGAGGATCTTCCAGAGGTGCTTCTTCATGGTGGCGGGCGTTGATGACGCCAAGGTAACCGCCTTGGGCGGGCTTCCGCCGTCCATCATCGCCTGGAGGCCGTTCATCAATAAATAGTACTTTGTCTTGCATAGTACCATCCTATCACCTTTACTTTGCGTCGTCAAGTACCACCGGATACCCACAACCGCCCATGAACCTGAACGTGGAAAATACCAAGGCGCAGATGCGCAAGGGCGTGCTGGAATACTGCATCCTCAGCCTGTTGAGCGCCGAAGAGATGTACCCCAGTGATGTCATCGCCAAGCTGAAGGACGCGAAGCTGATCGTGGTGGAGGGCACCCTCTACCCCTTGCTCACGCGGCTGAAGGACGCAGGCTACCTCACCTACCGCTGGGAGGAGAGCCGCAGCGGCCCACCTCGCAAGTACTACCAGCTCACACCCGTGGGCCGCAAGTTCCTGAAGGAATTGGACGATACCTGGGACGAACTGGCCCAAGCCGTGAAGAAGACCACCCGCAACAACCCCGCCCGATGAAAAAGACAGTCACCGCCAACATCGCCGGTACGGTGTTCCACATTGAAGAGGACGCCTACGAGCAGTTGCAACGCTACCTCGCCGGCATCCGCGCCAACTTCAGCGGAAGCGCCGGGGCCGATGAGATCATGGCCGACATCGAGTCGCGCATCGCCGAACTCTTCACCGAGCGGCTCACGGGCCGCAACGTGGTGAACATCGCCGACGTGCAGAACGTGGAGGGCGTGATGGGACGACCCGAGGATTTCGCCGGCGAAGGCGATGGGGATCGCACCACCGCCGGTGCCGGTACCACCGCTCAAGCCACCAGCGGTCCGCGCCGGTTCATGCGCGATCCCGACGACAAATGGATGGGCGGGGTGCTGGGCGGCCTGGCCTCGTACATCGGCATGGATCCCTTGTGGCTGCGCATCGGCTTCATCGTGCTGATCTACTTCAGCATCGGATCGCTGATCCCCATCTACGTCCTGCTGTGGATCCTGGTACCCAAGGCGGAAACCGCCGCGGAAAAGCTCCAGATGCGCGGCGAGCCGGTCACCGTCGAGAATATCAAGCGCGTGGTGGAGGAAGGCGGCGAGCACCTGAAGCAAGGGGCCCAACGCGCGGCGAACGAGGCGAAGGAATTCGGCAGGGACTTCGGGCCGAAGGCCACCGCCTGGGGCCATGAGGCAGGCCGCAACGCCGGTGCCGTAGGACGCAACGCGGCACACATCCTGCGCAAGCTTGTCGGTGTGGGGTTCATCGTCCTCGCCTTTACGCTGCTGCTGGGCTTGATCACCGGTCTTATCGGCGGGAGCATTTCGCTGTGGCACTTCACCTGGTCCAGCGCGGACATGGGATTGCTCGACCTCGGGGGACTGATCTTCAACAGCCAGTCGCACGCGCTCTGGTTCGGGATCGGGGTTCTCGTACTGGTGACAGTACCGTTGATCGGCCTCTTCCTCGCGGGCTTCCGGTTGCTGCTGGACACACGCACACCGAAATGGCTGGGATGGACCCTGTCGATCCTCTGGTTCGCAGCGCTCGTGCCCACCGTGATCGCCGGGGCGGAACTAGCCAGCGACTTCCACCGTGAGAACAGCGTGCGCACCGAAGAGACGCTGAAACAACCGCAAGGCGACATCCTCTACCTGGACGCCTTGAACCCCGCGGACGAGACCGAAGGCTGGAGCGTGCGTTTCGACAACGGTGCCGTGGACGTTGACATGGATGGCCTGCATGTCGAGAACGGCAACATCTTCGGTGCATGGGCACAGCTCGATGTGGAACGCAGCGCCGACAGCCTTTTCCACCTGCAAGTGGTCCGCGAAGCGCACGGTGGCACGGCCAAAGCCGCATTGGCCCGGGCTGAAGAGATCCAGTTCAGGGTCGAGCAGAACGGTGATGTCCTGCTTGTTTCACCCGTGTTGAGCTATGCGATGACGGACAAATTCCGCTTGCAGAACGTGCAGTTCACGCTGGAAGTGCCGCTGGGCAAAAGCGTCTTCTTCCGCCCAGCGAGCCGCTATGTGATCTACGACATCGACAACGTGACCAACGAGATCGACCGCGACATGATCGGCCGCACCTGGACCATGACACCGAGAGGACTGGAAGACCTGACAGTTCCGCACCGGATGAAGCAGGAGGAAGAGGAGGTGGCCCCGAAGGACAGTACGCGAAAAGGTCCTGTCGCCGCTGTAGTATGGCAAGGACCCAGCAAACGCCGCCCGGCCCAGGAACACCGCCCCCCGGCACGCGCCGAAGGGACGACCAACATGATGCCCAACCTTTTGCAGTTGCTCCGTCCACGTATATGACCACCGCTGTCCACTGGCGCCACGAGGGGGGATGTCCAGGATAGCGAGAACGCCCCGTCCGCCTTACGGCGGGCGGGGCGTCGGCGTGGAACAGAGCAGGGCAACGAGCCAGCCGTCGACAGGTCGGGGTTTACAGCTTCACCACGCGCTGTTCCGCGAAGGCATCCGCGCGCAGAACACGCACAGTGTAGGCACCAGCGGCAAGGGTTTCGAAGCCATCCAGACGAACAGCCTCCGTGCCAAGCACCAACTGGCGGCTCATCACCTCACGTCCGTCCGCAGCGATCACCTTCACGGTCGCCTGCGCGCGCTCACCAGGCAGGGTGATCCAGAGATCCGTTGAGGATGGGTTAGGATAAACGCTCAGCGCCGCTGAGATGTCGTTCCGCTCGCCGATCCCAACGGAAATGAAGGTGGCCGAGCCCACGTTCACTGCGTGCAATGTGCTGCCCTGGCGCTGGCTCACCGTCCCGATGATGCGCAGGTTGTCCGCGTTCCATTCGCTGGGCACGGAGAACGTGTAGCTGTGCGTGTAAGGCACCCCGGCCACCGTTGTGCCAGGGATCACACCGCTTGTTCCACTGCCGCCACCCAGCACCTGGCGCACCACCTGCTGGTGGATGTACCCCGCTGGCGCGTTCGTTTGCGGGCCGGGCACGTTGTCCTCAACGATATAGGCGTTCAGGATGAACTCATTGGTGAGGCCATAAGTGAACGTGGCGCTCAGGTCCACGGTCAACTCACGCGTCCAGTAGTTGAATTCAGGGGTGATCGAGAGGTTGACAGGGGAAACGCCCGTTTTGCGCAATTCCACTTCCGCGGTCCACTGATCGTAGTTGGCGTTCGCCAAGTACGTACCACCTTCACCCTGCTCGAGCACGGCCGTCGGCGAGATGTTCGAGTTGTATTGGTTCCAGTACTCCGTGCTCCCTGTATTGCTGAACTCGTCCGCATTGTGATGCTTCGCCACCACGACCACGGGATCCGCATCAAGCGTGTTCGTCAGGGCGTTCGGCGGCGGGCAAAATTGGCACCAGGTGCCAGTGAACTGCTCGATCAGTACGTTCTTCACCGCCCAGTTGCTCAACATGCCCATGGGGAAGGTGAGCGTATCGTTCGTATGGTCCGTGTCACCGGGACCGACGACCCACATCTGCAGCACGCCTACTCCTTGCGGCTCAGCGAACGCAATGGGATGCGCATATGGCATATACTCACCGGGATGGATGCCCGTGCTGTTCTGGAAATCGCCCATCTGGATCGGGCCGTTGTTCCATCGCCAATCCACGCGATAGCTATACACCGGTGTGGCGGCGTCGCTGTTGCGCACGCGCACGTTGATCGGATAGTCGGTGGCCGCCTTGGCGTACCGCGGCATGAAGGCGTTGGTGATGTAAGCGTTCTGGGCACTGCTGTTCGCGGTCGCCAGAAGGCCACCGAGCAGGAGCACGAACGAACTGGAGGAGAAGGGTCGCATGGCGTATCGGGCAGGTTCGTGGCGAAAGTAACGCCGCAGCACTCCCCTACCTTCGTCGCCGTTCCCGGCGCCCGGCAGGAAAATGCCTGCTCTTGCGATCGCGAACACGACCACCGATGAGCAAAGCGAGCAAGATCAAGGCCTTCGACCCGAACAGCCCCGGGGCGGCCAACGCAGGGATCTATGGTTTACCCTTCACCACCGAGGAGGCCGACATCGTGCTGGTGCCCGTGCCGTGGGAAGTGACCACGAGCTATGGCGGCGGCACGTCGCATGGTCCGGCGGCGATCTTCGACGCCAGCTTCCAGGTGGACCTGCACCACCCGGAGTTCCCGGCGCTGTGGAAGCGCGGTATCGCGATGGACGAAATGCCCGAGGCGTTGTGGGACCAGAGCGACGCGTTGAAGAAGGAAGCCGGGCATGTGATCGACCTCTTGGTGGAGGGCGATGCCAAACCTGCCTCCGCCAAGGAACTGGCTCGGCGTGCGAAGCATGAAGCACGCGCCACCAAGGCATTGAAGCTGATCAACGCGGAATGCGCGGTGATGAACGACTGGGTGGAACAACGCTGCGGCTACTGGCTGGACCAGGGCAAACTCGTCGGCCTGGTGGGCGGTGATCACAGCACGCCCCTCGGCTTCTTCAGGGCGCAGGCGAAGCGGCACAAGAGCTTCGGCATCCTGCACATCGACGCGCACATGGACCTGCGTGCTGCGTACGAAGGCTTCACTTACAGCCATGCGAGCATCCTGTACAACACGCTGCCGCTGAAACAGGTGAGCAAGGTCGTTTCCGTGGGCATCCGCGATTTCTGCGCCCAGGAGAACGAGGTGTTCCTGAAGAACCGCGACCGGGTGCGCGTGGTGCGCAGCGCCGATGTGCGCCGCCAGCAATTCGAAGGCGTTACGTGGCGTGAACAGTGCGACGCTATCATCAACGGGTTGCCCGAAAAAGTACATATCACCTTCGACATCGACGGGCTCGATCCCACCTTGTGCCCACATACCGGAACACCCGTGCCCGGCGGTTTCCAGTTCGAGGAAGCCACCTACCTCCTCTCCCGCCTCGCAGCCAGTGGCAAGAAGATCATCGGCTTCGACCTGGTGGAAGTGGTCCCGGGCAAGAACGACGAGTGGGACGCGAACGTCGGCGCGCGCCTGCTCTTCCACCTCTGCGGCGTGCTCGCCGGCCACTGAGGCATCCGCCCCGCTCAGGTGAACACCGCATGAAGGCACTCCTGAAGAAGTGGATCAACGAACGGCAGCGCTACCTGCTGCGTCGCTGGTTCGCCGAACTGAGCACCATCGGGATCCGCGATGATCTCACCGCGCTCGCCCGCTTCTACAAAACGGACAAGTGGGGTCGGCACTTCTACACGCCGCACTACCAGCATCATTTCGCGCCTTTCCGTGATCAGCCCATCAACCTGCTCGAGATCGGTGTGGGCGGCTACGAGCATCCACGCCACGGTGGTCATTCGCTGCGCATGTGGAAGCGCTACTTCCCCAAAGGCCGCATAATTTCCTTCGACCTGTACGACAAATCCTTCCTCGAGGAACCGCGCATCCGCATCCACCAAGGCAGCCAGGTGGACCTTCCCTTTCTTGATCGTGTCATCGCGGAATGCGGCAGCCCGGACCTCATCATCGACGATGGCAGCCACATCAACGCGCACGTCATCGCCACCTTCAACCACTTGTTCCCGGTTCTGAAGGACGGAGGCTACTACGTGATCGAGGACACCCAGACCTCCTACTGGCCGGACCACGATGGCGACAGCAACGACCTCGCCAAACCCGGCACCCTGATGAACCACTTCAAGGCATTGGTCGATGGCTTGAACCACCAGGAATTCATCCGGCCCGGTTACCAGCCGAGTTACACCGACCGCACGATCGTGGCCATGCACTTCTACCACAACCTCATCTTCATCCGCAAAGGAGCGAACAACGAAGGCTCGAACCTGCTGGTGGACAATGGTGCCGGATCGCGGAACCGTCCTTCGCATGCCTGAGCCAAGCGCGCTGACGGGATCGGCCGCTCGACCGGTTTTCCTCAGCGCCGAATGGCGCAAGCTGATCCTGGCCAACTACGCTGTGGACCCTGCGATCCTGCGCGACCACCTTCCCCACCGCACGGAACTCGACTTCTTCCACGACACCTGCTATGTGAGCCTCGTCGGCTTCCACTTCGCCAATGTGCGCCTCAAAGGGATCCCCATTCCGTTCCACACGGACTTCGAGGAAGTGAACCTGCGTTTCTATGTGCGTTACCGCAACGGCAGTGGATGGCAGCGCGGCGTCGTCTTCATCCGCGAGTTCGTGCGCAAGCCCGCCCTCACCTTCGTCGCGCACACGCTCTACGGCGAGCACTACCAGACGGTCCCCATGGACCATCGCTGGCAGGTTGATGGTGATCCCCTGCTCGTGCGCTACCGTTGGAAGAAGCAGCGATGGCATTCGCTGGAGGTCACCGCAAGCGCGACACCGCATGACATTACTGTGGGCAGTGAAGAGGAATTCATCACCGAGCACAACCGGGGCTATACGTCCGCCGGACGGCGGACAACGCGCACGGCGGAATACGCGGTGGAACATCCGACCTGGCAGGTGTATCCGATTGTGAGCACCGCGATCGATGTGGACTTTGCGGCTTCCTACGGCGAACACTTCCGTTTTCTCAATGACGCAGAACCGCGTTCGGTATTCCTGGCTGAGGGCTCACCGATCGTGGTGCGGCACGGGGTGCGGGTGGAGTGATCGAGGTCCGCCCGCAATGCCGAATAAACTAGTTCGATGAAAGTGTCTACTTTGTCAATGCGATGACTACGAATACTCATATAGCTGCGAAAGGCCTTAGACAACTCGCGTTGCTTTGGGCGATATGGGGCTTTCTTCATCTGAAGGCACAGATCGCTGCCAGCCCCTACGTCACATCATATGCAGCTCAGCACGAAAGTGCAGAGTTCGCATTATTCAAGGCCAAACAGTTCTTGATCGAGAATTTGTTCACTGTAGATGGCAATGCGATCGAGTTCGTGGTCGACCCACTGCATGCAAGCACAACAGGAGAATTGACAACGCTTGTGTATGAGTGCAAAGAGCAAAAATTGAGCGGACTTCTTTTGGCGTTCTATGGAACTTATTGGAACGAGGCCGGGGTGACCTTTACAGGTTATGGGTTTAAGAATCTCAAAGCGGAACAGGCCGCTGCCCTTCTCAAGAAAATCAGTGAGGAAGCTACCAAGCACGAGGCCTTCCTTCGAGCTGATGGGGATAACAACAACATATCCTTCACATTTGATGACATCAAAATCGTCCTGTGGTATGGCCCCGCCCAAAGCACCTACAGGCTCCGCTTATTTTGGAATGAGTTTGACTCATCATGGTATCAAGCAGCTTGTGACAAAACAACAAAACGCTTGGCCAAGGCCATCGACATCAAGTAATGTTACCTCCTTCGAGACCCTCGTGTATCGATTGTGAATGTGCAGAGGTTGACCGCGCCACCTTTTCTTGCAAGCTGGCATCTTCCGTAGTTAGCGGAGACGCGCCACATTCTGACACGCAACAAGACTTGAGCCCGCGCGGGTTTGAAAAACGGAAGAGAACTGCATGAAACCTCGCAGTGTGATTCAGTGGTGGAAAGAGAAACGAGTAAGCGTGCTATCGCTCGCACTTACGACCCTAATCTTTACAGTGGGTCTCTCGAGCTATTATCGGTCATTGCAAGGCACAGTCGCTTTGGCATTGGTTGGTGGCAGCGCTACTCTCTATCTGGGCTTGTTGAACTACTGGTTGCAACGGGATAGACTGCTGCAAGATCTCTTCATAAGCTTCAACAAGCGCTACGATGACCTGAATGACCATCTACTGATCATCGCTTCGGGCGGAGAGCCCAAGGACAAAGGGACCGAACGTGTCGTGGTGGACTATTTGAACTTGTGCGCCGAGGAGTACTTCTGGTATCGGCGCGGACGAATAGATATGGAAATCTGGCAAGAATGGCACAATGGGATAAAGCACTGGATCAAGGTCCCAGTTATCCGTGCAATCGTGCTCAAGGAGGCTTCGGTAGCGGATAGCTACTACGGACTGTTCGCTCTGCTAGAGATTCAAGAAGAGTAGCACTCAACTTCTGAAGGGTCACCGCCCTTGGACCCTGAGGGGCACGTTGCCTCAACACTCCCGCGTGGAGAATTACACGGGTCGCTTCTCCGTTCCTTCTCTGTGACGATTTGTTTTACGCTCCGATGATCCGCCGCTCGGGTTCCGCTCTTCTATTGACCAGTGTCCTCACCTTGGGCACATGGGGTTCGCTCGTGGCGCAAAGCACCTGGCGCGTGGATAGTTTGATGACCACCTGGCCGGTCGCGACGCGTATGGAGGAAGTGCGCAGCACGCTCAGCCATGGTGTGATCCGCATCATCGACACACATGACCTGGACGCGCGGTTGATCCGTGTGGCGGGTGAGTTGCCGGTGTTCAGCGATAGCACGGTGGAGGAGTACATCCACGTGTACGGCGAGCCGCGGCGCGAACAGTTCCGCGCTTTGCTCGGTATGGCGCAGGCCTACTTCCCCATGATCGAAGCGGAATTCGCTGCGCAGGGCATACCCCAGGAACTGAAATACCTGCCCATGGCGATGAGCGCGATGAACGTGCAGGGCGCGTCGACCACCGGCGAGGCGGGCCTCTGGATGCTGACCTGGCCCGTGGCGCTGCGCTACGGCCTCGTGGTGACCGCCGAAGTGGACGAGCGCAACGATGCACGCAAGAGCACGGCTGCGGCGGCGCGATACTTGAAAGACCTCTACACACGCTACGGCACTTGGGAGACCGCGGCGATGGCCTTCGCCTGCGGACCGGCGAACGTGACACGCGCGCATGAACGCGATCCGTCGGCGAAGAACGTTGGCGCGTTGTACCCGCACATGAGCGAAAGCCACCGCGACGTGCTGCCGATGCTCATGGCCTTCGTCTACCTCAGCACCGAAGCGAAGGAACAGGGTATCGAAGCGATCGCGATGCACCCTTCGGAAGCGGCCGACACGGTGAGCGATGCGCGCGCGTTACGCTTCGATGCGCTGGCCGCTGTAATGGGAACACCGATCCGCCACCTGCGGGCCATCAACCCCACGTTGATCGCCCCGACGATACCGGCAGGCCAGCGCTTCTGCGTTCCGGCGGGTGATCGCGCACGCTTCGCGCAACTCGTGGATTCGGTGCAACGCCTGGATCAAAGCCTGGCAGCCGCGCGCGCGACACTTGTCCCGCATGTGGCCGATGAGGGGACGACCACGATGGTGGACAAGATCGTTCGTTACAAGGTGCGCTCGGGCGACAACCTCGGTGCGATCGCACAACGCCACAACGTGACGGTCTCCCAACTGAAGAAGTGGAACCACCTGCGCAGCGATCGCATAGCAGCGGGGGCTTACCTGGACATCCATGTGAAGTCACGCGAGAAAGTGAAGGCCCCGGTGGAAGTGGCCGACCCGATCCCCGAGACCGAAGGACCGACCAACCGCGCGCAACCTGCGACCGATGCCACGCATGCGGCGAACGCTTCGGTGACCGAGCACCTCACGGATCCCATCAGTTACACGGTGCAGCCCGGTGATTCGCTCTACCGCATCGCGAAGCGCTACCCGGGGCTCACCGCGCAACGCATCATGGAGGTGAATGGGATCGGCACGTCGATACGGCCGGGGCAGAAGCTGAAGATCCCCACCCGTCCATGAAGCCGGTCGGTGTGCTGCTTTTCCTGCTCGCGGTAATGGGAGGCCTCGCTGTCCTCGGTGCGCTGATGCCCGCCGATGGGATCCGCCTCGCTGAAGGGTTCACACTTGACCTTCCTTCTCCGCGCGAGATGCTGTTCCCGCAGGAAGAGAAGAAAGTGGACATCAGCGATATCCTCGCGATCGCCACGGATTCTTCCGCCGTGCGCAGTGACTCGCTCGCTCTGGCCGGGACCGATACGATCACGGGAAATGACACGCTCAAATTCGTGTTCGACGAAAGCAAGCTGCCACCCTTGGAGGAGCGCATGGCCCTGCACTATCCCAACGGCGACAAGAGCGTGTTGCATCCGTTGTTCGCTGCCTTGGAGAGCGCTGGCGGTGGTCGGCGGCCGATCCGCATCATGCACTACGGCGACTCGCAACTCGAAGGCGATCGCATCACCGCCTACCTGCGCAACAAGATGCAGACGCAGTTCGGCGGCTCGGGTCCAGGCCTCATCGCCGTGGCCGACATCGTGCCCAGCTTCTCGGTGGACCGCACCATCAGCGACAACTGGATCCGGTACAGCGCCATGGGTCGCAAGGATCGCACACAGCATCACGATCGCTTCGGCGCCCTCTCCACCTTCTCGCGTTTCACGCCCATCCTGCCCGACACTGTTGCACTGGACACGGTCGTGAGCACCGCGACCGTCACGCTGAGCGGCGCACCACGCGCCTATGGCAAGGCCCGCACCTTCACCACCTGCAAACTCTACTATGGCTGGCATCGCGCGCCGCTCACGCTGGAGATGAAGCAGGACGGCGAGGTCATCTCCACCGAGGTGATCGAACCCGCGGACAAATTGCTCATACGCGAGTGGAAGTTCGCCGCCGCACCCAAGGAGATCACACTCACCTTCAGCGGAACGGATAGTCCGGACGTGTACGGGATCGCGCTGGACGGTGGATCCGGATTGGGTGTGGACAACATCGCAGCGCGTGGCGCAGCAGGCTATGAGTTCCGTCGCGCCGACCAGCAGGTGCTCCGCGGCATGTACGACGACCTCGACGTGAAACTATTGATCTTGCAATACGGAGGGAACGTCCTGCCCAATTTGAAGAGCGCGGAGGAAGCCGCCCAGTATGGCCGCTTCTTCGGGGCGCAGCTCACGCGCTTCAAGCAACTGATCCCCGGCGTGAGCATCATCGTGATCGGCCCGAGCGACATGAGCATCAAGGAAGGCGACAATTACGTGACGCGGCCCTTCCTGGAGGATGTGCGCGACGCGCTGAAGAAAAACACGCTCGCGCAGGGCGGTGTTTTCTGGGACCTCTACGAAGCCATGGGCGGTGAGAACAGCATGGTGAGTTGGGTGACCGCTGATCCGCCCCTCGCCGCAACGGATTACACGCACTTCAGTCCACCCGGAGCGAAGAAAGTGGGTGAGCTTTTCTACACCGCCTTGATCAACGACTTCGCGGCCTACCACCGTGCCAAGGAATAACCCCGCCTTGACGGGATGAAACACATGCGCCACACGATCATCATTCCCGTCGCGATCGCGTTGACACTCGGTGTATCGCGCGTGCGTGCCCAGGAGAACCCACTGACCACGCCGGAAGTATCCTTCGTCAACAAGGCTTCGAACAAGATCGTGTTCCGCGGCGACAGCAGCGCATGGGAACGCTACTTCACGAAGCTGGACCGGGTGGTGAACGAAGGCGTTGGACAGGTGAACGTGGTGCAGATCGGCGGCTCGCACATCCAGGCGGATATGTGGAGCATGGAGATGCGGCAGCGCATGCAGACGATGGTGCCGGGCATACGTGCTGGACGCGGGTTCATCTTCCCGTACAACATGTTCAAGAGCAACAACCCGTACTGGTACAACCCCGAGTACACAGGCCGTTGGACGGGTGTGCGCAACGTGCTGCGCACGGACAGCAGCGCGCTCGGGATCGGTGGCGCGAGCGTGACCACGCACGACAGCATCACCACATTGAAAGTGAGCTTCCGCGGGGATGTCTATCCCGGCTATGAGTTCAACCGGGTGAAAGTGCTGCACCGGATGGACAGCAGTTTCGCGGTGGACGCCTGGTCAACGGACGGGACAATGGTGATCACCAAGAGCACGAACGAACAGGGCGGCTACACCGAGTTCAGCTACAACCACTATACCGACACGCTCTACCTCCGCTTCCAGCGTACCGACAGTATGCAGCGGCAGTTCACCCTGCGCGGCATCATCCTCGAGAGTGACGACCCCGGCGTCATCTACCACGCGAGCGGCATCAATGGCGCCAGCACCACGAGTTGGTTGCGATGCCAGCGTTTCACGGAGGAACTCGCGCTGTTGAAGCCGGACCTGGTCATCCTCTCCATCGGCATCAACGATGCGCACGATCCGGATTTCACTGCCGACCGCTACCAGCGTAACTACGAGCAACTGATCGCACGGGTGCTGGAAGCTTCGCCAAGCACGGCGATCCTGCTCACCACCAACAACGACAGCTACATGAAACGTCGCACTCCCAACCGCAACGCCGAGGCCGTGCGCGACGTGATGATGCGGCTCTCGGCCAAATACGGCTGTGGCGTGTGGGACACCTTCGGCGTGATGGGTGGGCAGTACTCCATCCGCGAGTGGGAACAGGCGGGGCTGGCAAAGAAGGACCGCATCCACATGACGCGGGCCGGATACACGCTGCTCGGCGACCTGTTGTTCAGCGCGATGATGGAGAGCTATGGCGACCACCTTCGGCACACCTTCCGCCCGTAGCGAACGATGAGCCTGAGCCTCCTTGCGGACACTGCAACCGGGATCGACTGGCTGGGCCTCTTGCGCTACGACCCGCTCAAGCCGCTCATCTTCACCCGCTTCTTCTTCTGGGGATTCTTCGCGGTCGTGCTGGCGATCTACAGCGTGATCCACCGGCAGCGGTCGCTGCGCAACGCCTACCTCTTCTTCGTCAGCCTCTTCTTCTACTACAAGAGCAGCGGCCTGTTCGTGGGCATCCTGCTCTTCTCCACGGTATCGGACTATCTGCTTGCGCTGGCCATCCATGCCGCGCAACCCGGCTTGCGGAAGAAACTCTGGCTCGCGCTAAGCCTCTCCATCAACCTGCTGCTGCTGTGCTATTTCAAGTATGCGCACTTCCTCATCGAGAACATCAACGCGGCGTTCGGCACCAGCTTCCACGAGGTGAACTACTTCGCACAGCTCACCAACGGCATCTTCGGGATGAACCATCTGGTGGACCGGATCCTGCTGCCGGTGGGCATCAGCTTCTTCACGTTCCAGGCGATCAGCTACGCGATGGATGTGTACCGCGGCGACATCAAGCCCGTGCGCAACATCCTGGACTACGGCTTCTTCGTCAGCTTCTTCCCGCAACTGGTGGCAGGGCCGATCACACGGGCCGCGCAGTTCATCCCGCAGATCTACCAGGACTTCTCGCTCACGCGCGCCCAGTTCGGGCTCGCCGTGTTCTGGATCCTCAACGGCCTGGCGAAGAAAATGCTCATCGGCGACTACATCGCCGTGAACTTCATCGACCGTGTTTTCACTGATCCACTGCGCTTCACCGGGTTCGAGAACCTGATGGCGCTCTACGCCTACTCGTTGCAGGTGTACACGGATTTCAGCGGTTATACCGACATCGCGATCGGCGTGGCGCTGCTCATGGGCTTCCACCTGCCGGTGAACTTCAACAGCCCCTATAAAGCCACCAGCGTGGGGGATTTCTGGAAGCGCTGGCACATGAGTTTGAGCACCTGGTTGCGCGACTACCTCTACATCCCCATGGGCGGCAACCGCAGCGGCTCGGTGTTCTCCTGGATCATGCTCGGCTTCATCGGGGTGGCCTTCACGCTGCTCACCGGGTGGCTCTGGCTGCCGGTGGCCTTCATCACCGTGGTCGGCATTGCGGTAGTCGCGGTGCGCATCTCCCCTGCCCTCAACAACGTGATCACCACCAACCTGAACCTGATGATCACCATGTTGATCGGCGGGTTGTGGCACGGGGCGAGTTGGATGTTCGTGATCTGGGGTGGGCTCAACGGACTGGGCCTCGTCGTCTACAAATTCTGGAAGCGCATCAGTCCGTGGCAGAACAGCAAAAGCTGGGTGGCGCACGCCTGGATGGTGTTCATCACGTTCAACTTCATCACGTTTACGCGCATCTGGTTCCGCAGCGACTCCCTCGAAACGGCCAACAAGGTGCTGCACCAATTGGGCAACGACTTCGGCTTCGCACTGATCGGCGATGTGCTCTGGGGCTTCCGCAGCGTCTTCGTCGTGATGCTGCTCGGTTTCGTGGTACACTGGCTGCCCAGCACCTTCAAACAGCGCTACCGCGACGGCTTCGCGAACCTGCCTTTGTGGGCCATGGCCTCGGTCTGCGTCGGCGTGGTCTTGGTGATCTATCAGACCGTGACCGCCGACATGGTGCCGTTCATCTACTTCCAGTTCTAGCCGCGTTCCTCAAGGCGATCGATCCTAACTTGGCGCCCGATGCCGAACGCGCCAGCACGCACTGCACCTTCAGCGACCGACAGGCGGAAAGAATTCCCGGATTGGGTACGAGCGCATACGGGCGACCTTTTGCGCTACACACTGGCCCGGGTGAAGGGTACCGAGGTAGCAGAGGACATCGTACAAGTCACGTTCGTCTCGGCTTGGGAAACGCTGGATCGCTTCGCCGGTGACAGTTCGCCCCGCACCTGGCTGTTCGCCATCCTGAAGCACAAACTGGCCGATCACTACCGCAAGAGCTACCGCGAAGCCAAGGCCGTGTCAGGAAACGCCCTGGAGAACGACGCACTGGAAGGCGGGTTGTTCGGGGTCGAGGGACATTGGAACGCTGGACACAGCCCCGGTCAGGATGCGAATGTTTTCCGCGAGGATGAACCGGACGAACGGCTGGACAAAGCTTTGCGCCTATGCCTGGAGGCGTTGCCTGGGAATCTGCGGACCGCGGTGGAGATGAAATACCTGCTCGACCATGACAGCGATGCGATCCAGGAGGCCTTGGGCATCACGGCAACGAACTACTGGCAGCAATTGCATCGCGCCAAGCTCAGGCTGCGCGAGTGCATCAAGGAACGGGTGGCAGGTATGAGATGAACGAAGCATGGCATTGACCGATACACTCAAGCTTTCCTGCCACAAAGCCACCGCCTTGATCGAGCGGCGCGAACTACGCCCGTTGGGACCGGCGGAGCGTTTGGGTCTGTGGATGCATCTGCGGATCTGTGATCATTGCCGCGCATTTGAAAAGCAGAGCCGCGTCATCGAAACCCTGCTCCTCAGAAGGTCGGTCGTGAACGTGGACAGCAGCGCCCTCGAAGCGCGCATCCTCACGCGGATCGGCTGATATCATCGTCCCCATCGGATCATCGAGCGCGCACCTTGGCGCATCTTTGCAGCCAATGGCCCCCTCGACCAGCTCGGGGTGACAACAGCGGAAGAATGTCTACTCATCTCGTTACCGGCGGCTGCGGCTTCGTGGGCCGCAACATGGTCCAGCGGCTCTACCGCAACACCAATGCACGCGTGGTCTTCATCGACGACCTCAGCGTGGGCACCCATCCCGACACATGGTTGGGCATGCCGTTGAACTTCGAGCACAAGGAGATGCGGATCTACGGCGCCGATGAGCGGCTGGTCTTCATCCGGGCCGATCTCCGCGACGTGCTGCGCGAGTTGAACAAGGACCCGCAGTGGTTCCAGAAACGGTACGGCCTGGATGTCGTGATCTTCGACGACATCTTCCACTTCGCGGCCATCGTTGGCGGGCGCAGCAAGATCGATGGCGATCCCATGCTGGTTGCGCAAGACCTGAGCATCGATGCCGAGATGTTCCTGTATGTCTGTCGCAACAAGCCGCGTCGCTTGCTCTACCCCAGCAGCAGCGCCGCCTACCCCATCGACCTGCAAACCGAGAGCAACACGCTGCAGCTGAAAGAGAGCGACATCGACTTCAAGAGGATGGGCGAGCCGGACATGACCTACGGCTGGAGCAAACTCACCGGCGAGTTCCTGGCGAAGATCGCGGCGCAGCACTATGGTGTGCACGTCACCTGCATCCGTCCCTTCAGTGGCTATGGCGAGGATCAGGACCTCTCCTACCCCGTGCCTGCCATCGCCGCGCGCGCAGCGCGGAAGGAGAACCCCTTCGAGGTATGGGGCACCGGCAAACAGGGCCGCGACTTCGTGCACATCGATGACGTGCTCGACCTCACGCTGCTGGCCATGGACAAGATCGGCGACGGCCGTGCGATCAACATCGGGATGGGCAGGCTCACAAGCTTTCTGGAACTGATCGAGGTCTTCAGCGGCTTCGCGGGGTACAAGCCCACAATCAAGCCACTGCTCGACAAACCCGTGGGTGTGCATAGCCGATACTGCGACATGAGCTGGGTGGAAGAGAACCTCGGCTGGAAGGCGAAGATCTCCATCAAGGAAGGGATGCGAAGGGTATATGAAGCGGCGTTGAAGAAGATGTGATGGCCGCACCCCGCGTCGTTTGTTTCGGTCCCGGCCCCAAGTTCAAGGGCGGCATCGCGCAATACAACACCGCATTGGCACGCGCGCTACACGACGAAGGCGCACAGGTCACCATTGTGAGCTGGACGCAGCAGTACCCGGCGATCATTCCGCGCGAGTTCGTGGACAAGACCAGCCGCAGCAGTTTCCTGGAGGGCTATGATATCCCGGTGAAGTACATCACCAATTGGAACGCGCCCGGCACATGGAAGGCAACCGCAAGGGTCATCGCTGCGCAGAAGCCGGACAAGGTGATCATCCAATGGTACAACCCTACGCAGGGCATTCCCTTGAACCGTATCGCGAAGTATCTGCGCAAACACACGCAGGCGGAGATCCTCTTCGACCTGCACTTCGTTGCCGCCAAGGAGCAGAGCAGTTTGGACCAGCGACTCACGCGGATGGCACTGCGGCACGGGCACAGCTTCATCGTGCATGCGTACAAGACCGCGGATGAACTGAAGGCGTTAATGCCTGAGCAGGCGTTCGATCTTTCTCTTGATGGAAAACGAAGTGGTGAGTATCGAGTGATGAGTGGCGAGTCCGGTCGCAAGGCCTCGGCGCCAGACTCGCCACTCATCACTCACCACTCGATACTGAAACTCTACCACCCGATCTATTCCCTCTTCAAGCCGGATCCTTTGTTCAACAAGGAGGCGTGGAAGGCACAGCATCATCTTCGGAAGCATGTGTTCCTCTTCTTCGGCTTCATCCGCAAGTACAAGGGGCTGCATTACTGTATCGAGGCCTTCGCGGAACTGGCGAAACAGCGCGATGATGTGAGCCTGATGGTCGTGGGCGAGCGCTTCTGGCATACAGTGGACCAGGCCAAGCTGAGCACGAAGCTGAAGAACGCGGTCTTCGGGACCCTGAAGAAGCTCTTCCTGAAAAAAGCGGATGACGAACGCGATTACGATCCGTTGGCGATGATCGACGAACTCGGGATCCGTGACCGCACTCTGGTGGTCGACCGCTTCATCCCGAACGAGGAAGTGCCGCCTTATTTCCAAGCGGCGGACGCCGTGGTGCTCTTCTATGAGACCGCGACACCGAGCGGTGTGGAAAGCCTCAGCTACAATTTCAAGGTACCAGCCGTGGCCACGCGCGTGGGGCACTTCCCTGAGACCATCACCGACGGCTTCAATGGCTACCTCGCCGAACCGAAGAACATCGCCGACATGGTACGCGTGATGAACGCGATGATCGAGAAGCCCATCCCGCGCGAGAACGTGGTGGAGGCCACCAAGGAGATGAGCTGGGCGAACTACGCCAAGGCGGTGTTGCGGGGCTGACACGCGTCGAGCACTACATCAACGCATACGGTCCGGAGTTATCTTTTATCCATGCGAATCCTGATCACATCCCTCGTTTGCGTCCTGACAGGCACGATGGCCGCGCAGGATCTCTCCTTCCAACCCTCACCATCGGAGGCCATGGCGTATCACAAAGCCAGGAACAAGACCGCGTTGGGCACATGCGTGAACGATGCCGAAGACGACTCGATGTACCATTACAACGCAGCAACGGACTCCCTGGAAATGATCGTGGAGAAACGCCCTTTGATGCGGAAGGAATACTACGCGGACGGCACCCTGTACCGCCAGATCGAGATCCGAACAGGAGGCGCAACCGACCTCCCCATGGGCTACTACGTGGAGTACTTCCCGAACGGGGCTCCGCACTTCTCCGGCCGGGTTAACGGTTCTGATAGTCGAGGCCAGATGATCAAGACCGGGACATGGACCGAGTTGGATCTGGCCGGAAGGAAGGTCCATCAGGAGACTTTCAAGTGATGTCGATTCTCTGACGGGCCTCATCCGGGTCATTCAGCCCTCCGTCGGAAAACCCCGATGATCCATCCCCGTATGAACGGATCGAATGATCCTCAACGTTACTTTCGCGACCGCTTGTCCGTCCGGTGACCTGGAACCTCACCACAGGGACATCAAGCGGGAACCTGGCAAGGAATAATGGTGAACACACCACTGCTCTTCGTGTTGCTTTTCGCGTGGCTTGTGCCTACGGCGAACGAGCTGCCGGTGCCTGCGGTGGAAGAGGTGAACACCGCTGCTGCGCTCTACACGGACATCGGCCTGGAAGGCCTCATGACCGAGCAGGTCTTCACCGCTGGCTACAACAGCGTGGCCCGTCATCATGCGAGCGCCCACATGCTGGCCATCGCGGACATGACGCAGCCGAGCACGGCGAAGCGCCTCTACATCATCGACCTGGACAAGAAGGAACTCGTCATGCGCACCTGGGTGGCCCACGGCCAGGGTTCGGGTGAACTGAGTTGCACCTCGTTCAGCAACCGAGAGGGCTCGCATGCCACCAGCAAAGGCCTTTACCGCGTAGGCGCCGAGATCGTGAGCCCAAAACACGGCGCCGCCCTGCTGCTGCATGGCCTTGACCGGGGCGTGAACTGCCAGGCCGAGGCCCGCGAAGTGATCATGCACGGCGCCGACTACGTGAGCGCCGACTTCATCGCACAACATGGCCGCCTCGGTCGCAGCTGGGGCTGCCCGGCGGTGAGCAAGGCCGATATGCCGCGGATGATCGATCTGCTCGGCAACGGCGGCCTGCTCTACGTGCACGGTCGTTGACCAAGTCGGTACGATCGTTGTTCCTTCGTACCGCCCCGGCGAGCCGGGATGAAACACATGCGCCTTTCTCCTTTCGTGATCCTTGCGGTGGCCTTCGCCGCCTGCGACGCCCCCCCTGTTCCGAAGCCTGATCTTGCCGAGCAGGCACAGGATATCACACAGGTCTTCGAGACACCGCAGGCCTACAGCGTGCGCATGCTGGACAGCACGGATATCGAGCGTTTCCTCGGTGAGCACCCGGAATACCTGGTCGACTCCACGGATATCCGCGATTTCTACCATCGTCGACGGTACCAGTTCGCCTGGTTCGTGAACGACTCCTTGTCGCAGGCGGCCTCGGGCTTCTTCTCCCTGGTGAACAGTGCCGACACCGCCTACCGCGAAGTGGCATCGGTCCGTGACCGGCTCAGCGACCTGCTGATGACCTCGCATCTGTCCCGGCAGGACAGCCTCACATGCGATAGCTGCCAGCTTCAACTCGAACTCGCGCTCACCGCGCAGTTCTTCCGCTTCGCCGACAAGAAGTACGGCGGCATAGTCGCCGGAGACCTGCGTGAATTGGACTGGTTCATCCCGCGTCGCAAGAAGAACTACGCGCAGCTGCTCGACTCCATAGCGGCGGGGCACATGGACCTTTCACCTGTGGAACCGCTGCATCCGCAGTATGCCATGTTGAAGGCCCAGTTGAAGCATTACCACGACCTGGACACCCTCGCCTGGGAACCCATCGAACTGGGGGAATTGAAGAAGCTGGTGCCCGGTGATAGCGCTGCGCTCGTGCCGGAGATCCGCCAGCGGCTGATGTTGCTCGGCGACCTGGTCTCCGACGGCGGTACGATAGAACTGTCGTCCACACACTACGACAGCACCCTCGTGAAAGCGGTGCAACGCTTCGAGGAACGGCATGGACTGCACCCGGACGCGGTGATCGGCAGGGGCGTGCTGGCCGCGTTGAACATCACGCCTCAGGCGCGCCTGCGCACCTTGCTCGTGAACATGGAACGCCTGCGCTGGGTGCCGGAGCGCATCTCACCCGATCTGATCCTGGTGAACATCCCGGAGTTCAGGATGCACGTCTTCGAGGGAGGCACGGAGGCGTGGAGCATGGACGTGGTGGTGGGCAACAGTGCCACACGCACCGTGATCTTCAGCGATACACTGAAATGGGTCGTCTTCAGCCCCACATGGTCGGTACCGGCCAGCATCGTGCGCAACGAGATCCTGCCCGGCATGAAGAAGAACCCGAACTACCTCGCGAGCAAGAACATGGAGATCATCGGTGGTTCCGCAGCGTTCCCGATGATCAGACAGAAGCCCGGCGCGAGCAACGCATTGGGCCGCGTGAAGTTCCTGTTCCCGAACAACTACAGCATCTACTTCCACGACACGCCCAGCAAGGGCGGGTTCGCGCGCGAGAAGCGGGATTTCAGCCACGGTTGCATCCGTCTGAGCGAACCAGCGAAGCTGGCCGA
>JBDTNF010000234.1:0-8432 GCA_039933875.1 Flavobacteriales bacterium
ACATCACCGCCGGTAGCCAACGCTACACCGAGCGACTGGTGATCAGCAAGTAACCTAAAGAGGGCCCCGCCCTCAAGACAAAGCAGAAAGCCCCCACGCCTTACGGCGTGGGGGCTTTCGCTTTTTGGCCGATCTTTCAGACAAACGCTACCCGCCAACGCTTGACCATTCCACGGAGAACGCAAGAACAAGCTATAATAGCGGACACGGATCGGACCCGTCCGGATCCCAGTGCCTTCTCGACGGAAGAACCGTGATCATACCTTCACATCGAACGATCCTCCATGGCCACGCCTCCATCCCCGACCGCAGAGAATATGGGTGCGAACAAAGCCCATCGCCTCGCGAAGCGACTCCTCATCCTGGGCTGGGATGCCGCCGACTGGATCATTCTGGACCAACTGTTCGAGCAAGGGCGAATGCCCAATCTGCGAAAGCTCATTGAGAACGGAGTGCGCGCAGACCTGCGAACACTTGAACCCAAACTTTCGCCCATCCTGTGGACCACGATAACTACGGGAAAGACCTGTGAGAAGCACGGCATCCTGAATTTTGTGGAACCGAAACCAGACGGAGATGGCCTCCGCGTGATCCAATCGACCACTCGGAAGACCAAGGCACTGTGGAACATACTTTCCCAAACGGGGCATACCACGAACGTGATCGGCTGGTACGCCTCACATCCCGCAGAGCCCATTCGTGGACGTATCGTTTCCAACTTGTCGAGGGAAGCTGAACCCAAAGCCATCAGTGATCCCTGGCCGTTGCTGCCCGGTGTGGTGCATCCCGGATCATTCGCAGCGGCCGTGGCTGCGAGCCGCCAGCGCTGGCGGACCTATCCACGTGACAGCCTGCGCACCTTGCTGCCCAGGATCAATGAGATCGGAAAAGGAGATGACCTGGGAGACAAGCTCGAACAGGTGATGGCCTATGCGACCAGTGTGGAAGCCGCAGCCCGTCTGGCCATGGCGGCCGACGATTGGGATGTCACCATGATCTTCTTCGATGCGATCGATACGGCAGGCCATCAATTCATGGAATTCAGGCCACCGCGCATGGAGCAAGTGACCGAACGCCAGGTAAGGTTGTACGGCGATGTGATGGACCGCGTGTATGAATGGCACGATGAGTCCCTGGGAAGGTTGCTGAACGAGGCTGGTCCTGATACCACTGTGATCCTGATCTCCGATCATGGTTTCCACAGCGGCCTCAAACGCCCCAACATGCATGGCCTATCAGCTGGGCGGCGCGAAGAACTGGAGTCCAGTTGGCACCGGCCCTTCGGCGTGCTCGTGGCATCGGGACCCGGAGTGGTGGCCGGGGCGACCGCAGGACCCTGCTCGCTGCTCGACATCGCTCCCACAGCGCTCGCGTTGGTCGGACTGGCCGCTGGTGAGGACATGGATGGCCGTGTACTTCGGGAGATCCTCGATCCATCACTTGAGGCAAGCCGCATTCCCTCCTGGGACACCATCGACGGCGACGCGGGCATGCATCCCGCCGATCTTCGTCAGGATCCCATCGAGAGCAATGCTGCGATCCAACAACTCGTGGACCTGGGTTACCTCGCCGGACTGCCTGAGGATGCCAAGGAGAAGATCGATATGGTGAGTCGCTCCAGCCGCTTCAATCTGGCTGTGTCCTTCATGTCCCGCCAGTGCTATACCGAGGCGATACCACTTTTCGCGGCGCTGATGGCGGAACGACCATCCTCCTCGCGTTATGGGTTGTGCCTGATCCAGTGCCAAAATGCGGCTGGAGCATATGTTGACGGCGCCGCCACCGCGCGCAGCCTTCTTGAGAGGGATCCAGGCATCCAGGAATACCGTTTACTGCTAGCGCACGCGCTCGCGGGGGCGGGCGATATCACCGCTTCAATTCTAGAGACCGAAGTCGTGGAGCGGGAAGCCATAGGCAAGCCTGAACTCGCGAACGGCCTTTCAGCACTGGCCTTGTTACAAGGCCGCTACGATGATTCCGCCAGGCATGCCGCACGGGCGGTGGCCTCCGATCCGCAGGATACCGCCGGGCATCTTGCAGGGGCACGTGCAGCACTTGCCCAAGGCCGGTTCGAAGAGGCGGCTGGTCATGCGCTCGACGCTTTGGAGATCACCCAGGCCATCCCGGAAGCCCATCACTTTCTCGGGGTCGCACTGGCGTGGTACGGCGATCTGGCGGACGCCCTTCAAAGCCTTGATGTTGCCATCCAGTACGAGGGTGATGCGATCGAGAGCCACCGCTTCGCGGCACTCGTCGCCGCCGCGCTGGGCGATGGCGATGCCCGTGAACGCCACCGTGCGAAAGTCCTCGAACTCTCCGCGACCCCGAATGGAAAACCGCAGATGCTCCCGTTCGGCGCCGCGGATTTCGCGTCGAAGCACGGACTTTCGCTTAACTGAGCAGGGCGACCCTTTACACCTTGCTTCGATGGAGGCTGCGGTCCACCACGGCCGACATGCGCTCTTCGTCAAGTCCCCCACCCAGGAACGCATTGATCGCTTTCGCCTTCGCCATTGGATCCGTGATCAGATCGGCATGGCGCACGCGAAGCACTTGGAGATCGCGCTTTGCAGACAGCGCCGTATGAACGCGTTCCAAGTCCTGCTGGAATACGACCTTGAGACGTTCGGCGGCGAGCCCACCACCGGGCTTGCCCAATCGCGCCAGCATTTTCGCCTGACTGAGCAGCACTTCGTTGAGGTCCCGTTCCATAAAGACCACACGGTAGGGGCGGTCCTCCGGTAATTGCGTGACCAAACGGTGGATCACCTTCACCACCTTGCCACGCGCATCGTCCAGCCATGCGGTATCCGTGGGCAGGGCCTTCACACGTTCGAATTCGAAATAACCGTTGGGATTGTCGCCGTCAGCCGCGCGCACCCCGTCGGTGAGCGGGGAAAGGCCACCAGCGGCCAACATCTGCATCATCATGCTGGTCCCTGATCGGGGAAGGCCCGAAACGATGGTGGTGAAGTCGGCCATGGCGCACAAAGTAATGACCAGCCTATGCTTTCCTGCGAGGCATAGCATACGCCAGCGTTCGCAGTGGAACTCCCGGTCCCCGATCCGTTCATTTGCATAACCAACGCGAGACCGCATGCAACCGGAACATCCGCTCCAGAAAGCGCTCAAGGATGCACAGAAGGGACGGGTCACTGCCGCCATAAACTCCGTACGGATCGTGATCCGACAACAGCCGCGGAACGCAGATGCGCTACAGATCCTCGCCATGCTGTTGACGCAGGTGAACCAGTTCGATCAGGCGATCGTGCACCTGAACCGCGCGGTGAAGATCGGTCCGGGGGTCGCGGCCTATCGTTATAATCTGGGCAATGCCCTTTCCAGTGCAGGCCGCCACCAGGAAGCCGTCGAGACGTATCGCGAGGTCTTACGTATCGACCCGGCTTATTTCCGGGCCTGGTTGGGGTTGGCTCTTGCGCTCAAGGCGATGAACGACACCAAGGGCTCCTTGGATGCGTGCGGTCGCGGCATTGCGCTGCGGCCGGACTGGCCCGAAATGGTCCTCACCTATGCATCGGTCCTTGAATCCGCCGATCGGATGGAACAGGGCACCTCGCTTCTTGCTGAGGCCGTCGCGCGCTATCCCTTGAACACCGCGCTGCGTTCGCGGTTCTTGTCGGCGCTCAACCATGGGAGCTCGCCCGCCGAGGAGATCACAGCGCGCCACCGCGCCCTTATGGCCAATTCGAGTTCGCCCGGGCGAGCCGCGATCCGTCCTGCGGATCCCGAACGGCCCATCCGGATCGGCGTGCTGAGCGGTGATCTTCGTACCCACCCGGTAGGCTATTTCGCTGCTCCACTTTTCGCGGCCGACCGCACTGACGCATCGGTGGTGGTTTTCGCCACCAACCCGCCTTCCTCCAACGACCCCCTCGCTAAATGGTATCGTTCCCGCGCTGCACGATGGATCGAAGTCGCAGCGCTGGATGACGCAGCCCTCGATCAGGCGATCCGCGCGCAAGGGATCGACGTGCTCGTGGAACTCTCCGGCCATACGGCCATGGGGCGGCTTTCCGCTCTTGACCACAAACCGGCGCCCGTCATCGTGAGCGCCATGGGTTATCCCAACACCACGGGACACCCGATGGTCGACTGGCGGCTGGTGGACCCCATCACGGATCCGCAAGGATCCGAACACCTCGCGACCGAACAGTTGTTGCGTGTGGAACCCTGCTTCCTGTGTTACAGTCCCCCGCTCGATGCCCCGGAGCCAGCCATGCCTGACGAGGTCTCACCCCCCACCTTCGGATCGTTCAACCTCACCTCCAAGGTGGGCGAGGCCACTGTGCACCTTTGGGCACAAGTCCTGGACGCCGTGCCTGGATCGCGCCTGATCCTCAAGTCGCGGTCCGTCACGGACCCGGCTGTGGCGGAAAATATCCTGCGTCGCCTCATCGCTGGTGGCATTGCCTTGGATCGGTTGGAGTTCCTCCCCTACGCGGCCGATGTGACCGCCCATCTCGATGCGTATCGGCGGGTGCATGTGGCCCTCGACACAACCCCGTACAACGGCACCACCACCACCTGTGAGGCACTTTGGATGGGTGTTCCGGTGATCACACTCGCCGGCGACCGACACGCGTCGCGTGTCGGTGCCAGCCTGCTCGGTGCCGCGTCAATGCCGGGGTTGGTGGCTGGCACGCCGAAGGAATTCGTTGAGATCGCTGCGCGTACCATCAACGACCGTCCGGGACTGATGGACCTGCGCGTCAATGGGCGCGGTCGTTTGGGCGGCACAGCGTTGCTGGATCAGGCGACGTATGGCTCGAAGCTGCATGCCGCATTGCGCTCCTGCTGGCGGGCCTGGTGTGGTACGCAGGGCGCGAATTGATCTTCGGATCCCTACGAACAGGATCAACATCGGGGTGCCAACCTGGGAATGTGCCCGACCATCCGCACCGGGGGTACGACCCAGGCTCGCTTGCCCTAACGGAACGACCGGACCGAGACCGTTACGAACACCTGATGCGGCAATTCCCGTGTTCTGCCATCAACACCGCTGACGTAAGCACCATTCGAGCTATCCGGCCACGCATTCCGCCCACCGGGACCGGGCCAGGCCTGTCGCGCAGCAAGTGGTCGTGACCACCGCTAACAATATTCTGATTGTTTCTTAACATTTTAGGCAAACGCCTTTGACATACCGACATAACCCCATTATTTAGCTATGTCTTGCCTTTCCGAAAACCAAAAACCTGACTTATGACGAACCGAGTACTCAGTGACCCGCCTCTACAGGATAGAGCGGTTCCAACTGCTGAAACTTCAGCGAGCGGGCCATCGCTCTTGAAGCAGCGGCTCAGCAAGCACTTCAGTACATGCACCAAAGCGGCCGCGGTGGTCGCCAGCCTTGCGGCCGCAGGTGATTCATCGGCTGCCATTGTGCATTGGGCAGCGGCCAATATCCCGGTGCCAGCGAGCTTCGCAGGTGTATACATCAACGTCGAAGCGCAAACGTCAGGTGCCACCAGCGCCCTCGCGGGATGGGATCTTAACCCTTACGGCACATCCTATCTTCAGTGGTTCTACTCTACAGCTCCAGCTCCTGGTGCGGGAGGAATGCGTTTCTCTGGTGTGACGGGTCCTCCGGGCACCCTGGCGTTCGGGACATCGGTGGACGCGGCAGGCAGCTTTTCCATCACTAATGCGGATGGAGCTGTCCCGTTCGGCGTCGCCCCCGGTCCGTGGCAGACAAGCTTCAATAACAATTACTTCGGTTTTCGATTCATTGCGGCGGATAATCTGCCACACTATGGCTGGGGCCGCATGATCATCGGTGCGGGCCAGGCCACAGGGCGGATCATCGCGGAACTCGCTTGGGAGAACGTGGCCAACACCGCCATATTGGTGGGTGCTACACCCCCTTCTCCTATCATCACCTATACGCCGCTTGGGAACACGGCCATCCTGGGTAATCGCACGCTTTCAGCATCGATCACCGATCCCGATGGCGTGCCAACCGCAGGTATAGGCCTGCCGGTGCTTTACTGGAAGATCAATGCTGGATCGTACTCGGCGGCTACCGGAACATTCATCAGCGGGAGCCAATACGACTTCAGCTTCGGGGCGGGTGCTGTAGCCACTGATGTTGTTTCGTACTACATCGTGGCCCAGGACAACCTCGGCAACGTGCTCGCCTTCCCATTGGCGGGTACAGGCGGATATTCGGCCAACCCGCCGGCATCAGGCACACCACCAACAACCCCAAGCAGCTATTCGATCGTATCCCCGATCAGCGGTACGTTCAATGTGGGAATAGGTGAAACTTACACCTCCCTGACCCGGAACGATGCGGCGGGCCTCTTCAATTTCATCAACAACAGTGCGCTCGGCGGCAATATCACCATCGAGGTGACCTCCGACCTGCTGCTTGAGGATGGCGCGATCGCGCTCAATGCATTCCAGACGCCCTACACGATCACGCTGAAACCTTCCGGCGCTCCCAGGGCCATCACGGGATCCGTATCGACCAACGCGCTGATCCGCACGAACGGAGCAAGCCGGTTCACGATCGACGGTTCCACATCCGGTGGAACGGACCGCAGTTTGACGATCACGAACACAAACATTACTGCACCACAGGTCGTCCGCTTCAGTTCGATCGGTGTTACGCCGATCACCAACAACACGCTCAAGAACTGCGTCATCCGTAACGGGGTGAACACAAGTTCGGCGGTCGTCCTGGCCGATGCTGCAGGTGCTGCGGAGTACTTCACCAATATCACCATCCAGAACAATGACATCGGCGTAGCCTACATCGGCATTTACGCCGTAACCGTTGTTGCCGGCGGCAACGGTTCAGGCCTGCTGATCACGCAGAACAAGATGGATAATACCGGTGCAAGCGCCATCAGGCTTGTTGGTGCTTATGTACAGGGTACGGATGGTGCCACCATCAGCCAGAACACGATCGGCAATTTCAACAACACGATCGGCGAGGCCGATTGTGGCATCTGGATGGCTACAGGCGCCGTGAATACCACGGTTTCAGGTAACACTGTGACGACCCTTGGTCTCGCGGCAGCGGCCGCGTTCGCCACCTATGGCATCCGGGAAAGCAGCGGTTCTGTGGCGTCCGGAAACAACATCACGGGCAATACGGTTACCGGCATTACTTCGAACTCCTCCACGGCGATCATGGGCATCGAGTGCTCCGGCGGAGGAACGACGATCCAAGGGAACAACGTTCAAGGGGTGAACAATACGCACACCACGACTTATGGTTCTTACGGGATCAACATCAGCGCTGGCAGCAACTCGGTTGTGAAGAACAACTTCGTGAGTGGTGTGACGCACAACATGCAAGGCGGTGGCGCTTTCTCCACCACCTTCGGCGTCTTTGGCATCCGCATCGCCACTGGTACGGGTCATGTGGTGGCCAATAACTCGGTGAACATGTCCGGCCTCATGGCGGGGACTTCGACCAGCAGCCTCCTCACTGCGGCGCTCGGGATCGTCGCTACAGCCTCAACCGGAATGGATGTTCGAAACAACATCCTGGCGAACAACATCACCGGCGGAACCACATCGATCGCACACGTGGCCATCTACCTGCCATCCGGTGGTGCATCAGGGATGAACCTGACGCTGAACAGTAATTCCTACTACTACGGAACTGATGCTGCAAGACAGGGTGTCGGCCAGCGGGGAACAACCGCAGGGGGTGCCAACTTCTTCACCACGCTTCCGCTTCTAGCGGCCTACTCCAGCACACTGCACGCGGCAGCCACCAACGACAACGCATCGACCGCATCGACCGGTGCCGTTCCCTATGCATCAAGCTCCGACCTGCACATCACCACTGCGGCGCCTGAGTTCGCGACCGGAGTAACGATCGGATCGGTAGCGACCGATATCGACGGTGACACGCGTCCGCAAGGCCTCTCCTACGACAAGGGTGCTGATGAGGTGCTTTATAGCTGCAGCGCGCCCACGGCCACCGTTGGTGGCCCGCAGACGATCTGTCCGTTCGGTACCTCAACAGGCCTAGGTGGCAACACCGCGAGCCCTGGTACCGGCACTTGGACCGTGGTGCCCGGCCCTGGCGGTGGATCTTTCTCGAACATCAACGACCCGAACGCAACCTTCACTGACGGTTTTGGATTGGGCCCAGAGGTTCTGCGTTGGACTATCACGCAAGTTGACTGCCCCACGACATCGGCCGATGTGACCATCACGATCAACGATGCCGATGGCGATCTGATCTGCAACGACGGCACGGACAACTGCCCATTGGTGAGCAACGTGAGCCAGACCGACACCGATCTTGATGGTCTGGGCGACGCCTGCGACGCATGCCCGAACGATCCGCTGAATGACAGCGATAGTGACACGGTCTGCGGCGACGTGGACAACTGCCCATTGATCAGCAACCTGAGCCAGACGGACAGCGACACCGATGGTCTCGGCGA
>JBDTNF010000235.1:0-1868 GCA_039933875.1 Flavobacteriales bacterium
ACCCTCTCCGCTCGCTGGAACCACGTGTTCGGCCCACAACTCTTCCTGAACACCACGGCCACCTTCAGCGACTACAACTTCGCGTTCGACGCGAAACAGGACCAATTCGCTTTCCAACTCCACAGTGGGATCAAAGACTACGGCTTGAAAGTGGACCTGAGCCACTACCCCACGGCCCGGCACAGCCTGAAATACGGGGGCCAATACACCTTCCACAGCTATACGACCAGTACCGTGGATGTGAGCAGCGGGGATACCGACTTCGATATCGACACACCACCGAAGCTCTACGCGCATGAGTCAGCCTTGTATGTGTTGGACGACTTCGACCTCACGGATCAACTGCGCATCAACGCCGGGGTGCGCTTCACCAACTTCATCCATGTGGGGCCCTATACGCTCTATCAAACGGACGATGAGGGACGCACGATCGGCAAGAATGAGATCCCGTCAGGCCAGAAGATCGCGTCCTATAGCGCCTTGGAACCACGCTTTTCCTTGCGCTACCGCATCGATGGATCGAGCAGTATCAAGGCATCCTTCAACAGGGGCCAGCAATACGTGCATCTGGCAAGCTTCAGTTCGATCGCCTTGCCCACCGATGTCTGGGTTCCGAGCAGTTCGAAGGTGAAACCGCAGATCGGCACACAATACTCCGCAGGTTATTTCCGCGACCTCATGGACCATGTCTTCGAGACCTCGGTGGAAGTGTATTACAAGGACTTCGACAACCTGATCGAATATGCCGAGGGTGCCGAGCCCCAGAACAATGGCAACGCTAACTACGATGCCCAACTCGTGTTCGGCACCGGTTACAGCTATGGCGCGGAACTCTTCATCAAGAAGAGGACGGGCAAGCTGAACGGCTGGCTGGGCTACACATGGAGCAAGACCATGCGCACGTTCCCTGACATCAATGGAGGGCGTGAGTTCCCAAGCCGATGGGACCGCCGCAACGACCTGAGCGTGGTGCTCACCTACGACCGGGGTAAGCGCTGGGTATTGGGGGCCGCGTTCGTGTACAGCACAGGTCAGGCTGTTACACTCCCTGTGAACCGCTACTTCTTCGAAGGCCAGTTGGTGAGTGAATACACCGAGCGCAATGGTTATCGCATGGTCCCTTACCACCGCCTCGATCTCTCAGCGACACTCAACGGCCGCACCACCCGCGAGCGCAAGGACCCCACCACCGGTGAAGTGACCACGGTGCCACGCAAGTGGACCAGCAGTTGGACGTTCGGGGTTTACAATGCCTACAACCGCATGAACCCGTACTTCATCTATTTCAGTGCGGAAGGGAACCCGGCCGATGGCTCGTTCCAAGTGGCGGCCCAGCAAGTCTCCCTCTTCTCCATCCTTCCGTCCGTCACCTGGAATTTCAAATTCTGATGCGACGCATTGTCCTCCCCCTCTTGATGATCGCGCTCCTCTCCGGTTGCGAGAAGGAGATCACCGTGGATCTACCCGTAACGGAACCCAAGGTCGTGGTGGAAGGCACCATCGAAACCGGGCAGCCCCCCTTCGTGATCCTTACGCGCACACAGAGTTACTTCGCCCCAACAAGTTTGGCATCCATCGCCGGGAGCTTCATCAGCGATGCCACCGTAACGGTGAACGATGGCGAGACGACCCACACGTTGGACAGGGTTTGCAGCGGCGACCTCACCGAGGAGGAATTGCAACTGGCGGCTGAGGCCACCGGCATCGACATCGACCTGCTGCGCCAGGCGAACATCTGCGCATGGACGAAATTGAGCCTGCTCGGTGAAGAAGGTCGGACGTATCGGCTCGAAGTGCAGGCCGATGGCAAGAGCCTGAGCAGCACCACCACACTGCCGCATGCCATGGCGCTCGATTCGCTCTGGTTC
>JBDTNF010000236.1:0-18307 GCA_039933875.1 Flavobacteriales bacterium
ACTTCACCCGCTTCAAGGGGAACTACAGCTACTATGTGGAGAAGAAGGCGGCGCTTGACGAGGTGCGCGACGCCACGCAACAGCACCTGCGCGGCCTGATGCGCAGCGAACTGGAGTGGGTGCGCAAGATGCCGCGCGCCAGGGGCACCAAGAGCAAGAGCCGCCTGGACGCGTTCGAGAAGATCAAGGCCGATGCCACACGGGACTTCAGCCGCGACGAGGTGAAGATCGAGGTGAAGACCGAGCGCCTCGGCGGCAAGGTGATCGAAGCACGCAACCTCACGAAGAGCTTCGGCGACCGCGAGAACCCCGGTAAGTTCAAGCCCATCGTGGCGCACTTCAGCTACTCGCTGAAACGCGGCGATCGCATCGGCATCGTGGGTCCCAACGGGATCGGCAAGAGCACCTTCCTGGACCTGCTGACACAGAAGGCAGAGCCGGACGCGGGCACGGTGAGCATCGGTGATACGGTGGTGCTGGGCACCTTCGGGCAGCAGGGGTTGATCTTGAAGGAGGACAAGCGCATACTCGATGTGGTGCGCGACATCGCGGAGATGATCCCCTTGAGCAAGGGGAAGACGTTGACCGCGAGCGGCCTGCTGGAGCGTTTCCTCTTCGACAAGGAGCAGCAGTACCAGTACGTGAGCACTTTGAGCGGTGGCGAAAAGCGCCGCCTCTACCTGTGTACGGTGCTGATGAAGAACCCCAACGTCCTCATCCTCGATGAGCCGACGAACGACCTGGACATCCCCACACTGAACGCGCTGGAGGATTTCCTCACGGACCTCGATGTGTGCCTGCTGATCGTGAGCCACGACCGCTTCTTCATGGACAAGCTCTGCACGAAGTTGCTTGTGTTCGAAGGCGAGGGGAAGGTGAAGGAATGGGTGGGCAGCTACAGTGAACTGCGCGCGGTCCAAAAGCGGAAGGCCAGCGCGCCGAAGGCGGTAGCGCCAGCACCCGAACAGCCGAAAGCCGCAGCGTCCAGCGAAGGCGGCAAGAAGAAGGACGCTCCGAAACTCACCTTCAACGAGCGCAAGGAATTGACGCGCATCGATGCGGAGATGCCCAAGCTCGAGAAGAAGAAGGAGGAACTACTGGCCACACTCGCCAAAGGCGGCACCGACCATCATGCGATGATGAAACTCTCCGTCGAGTTGGAGGAGACCATCAAGCAATTGGACCAGATAACCGATCGCTGGCTTGTGTTGAGCGAGAAGGCGGGATGAGATCCGTTGTTCGTTGTTCGAAGAGCGAGCAACGAACAACGATGGACGACCTTCGAGCAACAACGCTAGAATTTCGCGCAGGGCACCACACGCCGCTTGGCCGCCGAGCGCTTCTTGCGTCGATCGGCCAGCTCGTAGCCCAGGGTGATCTCATGCGCACCGGCCGACTGGCCCGCAAGACGTGAGATGGTGATGTCGTAGCTGTAGCCCACCCGCAGGTCGTTGATGATCACCCCCACCAGCGCGGCGATCGCATCGTTGTTGGCATAGCCCGGGGCGTAGCGTTTGAACAATGGCACACCGCGGTACCACAGGCCCATGTAGAAGGGGTCGCGCTCGAAGTAACCACCGATGTCCAACTGATCGTACTTCTCCTGCGATCGGAAGTTGAAAGCGAACACCAGGTTCTGTGCATGCTCCCGGATCACTGGCGTACGCACCGTCATGCGGTAGCCGCCATGCATGCTGAACTTCATGGGCATGCGCGCTTCGTTGAGCAGGAGCGATTGGTTCGGACGGTTCAGGTGGTGCAGTGAAACGCCGGCCCACATCTTCGGCGAAAAGAAGAGCAGCCCGCCGGCAAGGTCGGCGTACCCGATGCTGGTGCCTTGCATGCTCTCGTAGGTCCCCACCGTTCCACCGCGCGCCAGCTGGTCGCCGAACACGAGCCGCGAGTAATCCACGGCGTGGTTCACCCAGCCCACTTGCAGCGCAGGACGCAGGAACACCTTGCGCTTCAACTGGATCTCGTAGGCGTACTGCACGCTGGCGCTCGAATAGCGCAATGCACCCGAGCCCGCGCGATCGTGGGTCACCACCAACCCGATGCCGCTGTTCACCTCGCTGAAGTAGTGATCGAAGGCGAAGTTGGCGCTGACGAACGCGCCTGGGATCGCGGGCCACTGATCGCGCACGGCCAGGCCGAAGCGCGACTGCAAGCCCGTGCCCGCGAACGCCGGGCTGATGTATGTGGGGGACGCATAGAATTGTGTGAACTGGGCATCCTGGGCCGATAGATGGCCCAGGACGCTGCCGCACAGCGATACCCACAGCGCAAGCCGTCTAGTCATTCCTGGTGAGTCGATCGCGCGCCTCGAGAGGCACCATCAGGATATCCACGGCCAGTTCGCGAATGCCCTCATCGGTCGCTTTCGCGACGATCTCCGATCGCTGGCTGGTGTAGCCGGGCGCCTCCACGGTCATTGTGTAGCGCTCTCCCGGGGTGAGCACCATCAGGAAACGGCCTGTGCTCACGTTCGTGTTGTACACACCAATGATCTCCTCTCCTGTCGCGTCAGCGAGTTGGATCCGCGCCTTCACAGGATCCTCACTCGCGTTGACCACCATACCGCGGGCCACCATGTAATCGAGCTGGTTGCCGGGGAAGGTGACCTGGTAGATATCCTGCAGGCCGAGGCCACCGGGACGTTCCGAGGAGAAGTAGCCGGTATAGCCATCGTCGCTCAGGCAGAAATAGATATCGTCGTTCACCGTGTTTAGCGGGTAACCCAGGTTCTCCGGGATGGCCCAGCCGTTCATATCGGCATCCAGCAACGTGGTTTTGAAGATGTCGAAGCCTCCCATGGTGTTGTGGCCGTTCGAACTGAAGAAGAGTGTGATACCATCGCTGTGTACGAAGGGTGCATCCTCATCATTGGCCGTGTTCACGTTGGGACCCAGGTTCAGCGGTTTGCTCCATTCGCCGTTGGGCAGGCGACGTATGCGGTACAGGTCGCGACCTCCGAAACCACCAGGCCGGTCGCTGGTGAAATAGATCTCATCGCCCCCCGGTGCGATGCTCGCACTAGGTTCATGGAACTCCGAGTTGATCATGGGTGTCATGATCTGGGGCAGCTGCCACTCCCTGGCGTGCAGGTTCGTTTCGTAGAGGTCACCGCTCACCAGGTCCTTGGAGGTGTGGTAGACGATCATGGAGCTACCATCGGGGTTCAAACCCACCGTGGCGTCCTGCGAGGTCGTGTTCAGCGGTGCTCCGACGTTCACCGCATTGCTCCACACTTCATCCAGACGCTTGGCGGTGTAGATATCCTCAAGCCACTGGCCGCTATCGTCCTTCAGCCCACCCGTGGTGCCCTGGCGCCGCGATGTGAAATACATGGTGTTCCCATCGGCCGTCACTAAGGGGCAGTAGTCATGCGCTGGTGAGTTGATCATGGGCCCCATGTTGCGGATGGTGACATCCACCGGTGTCGATACCAATTGCTTCGCCGTGACCGCCATGGATATATGCCGGTCGACCTCTACGTCCTTCTCCGCACGATAGTGGAGCTGCTTGTATCGGTTCAACAGATCGGCCGCTTCATCGAAGCGCTGCTGGCGATGCCGGGCGAGCGCCAACTCATAGAAGGCCTCGGTATGTCCACCACGTTGTGCCTTCTCGAAGTAGGGCACGGCCTTATCCTTCTGACCCGGAAGATTCACCAGGCAAAGGCCGTACTCATAGTACACCTCCACAAAGGCGGTGTCCACCGGGAGCAAGCGCTTGTAGATCTTGGCGGCCTCCGCATAGTCCTCAGCGACCAGAAGCGACTTGGCCTCGTCGAGCATCTGGAGGTGCGGACGCTTGTACTGGCTTTGTGCCGATACGAACGTGGTGAGCAAAAGGGCAGTGAGGGTAGCGGTTTTCCGTTCCATGGTTCAACGCAGTAGTGTAACATCGCCTTTCAGCGTGGTCTCGCGACCATCGCTGAACTTGGCGTAAGCTTTCCAGACGTAGACATCCTGTTTTGCAGGCTGGCCACGGTAGTATCCGTCCCAACCTACCTTGACGTTCTCTGTGGCGAAGAGCAGTTCGCCCCAGCGGTTGAAGATCTCCAGGCGGTAATCCTCCACCCCTTCATAGACCGGGAAGAAGACGTCGTTCTCGTAGCTCCGCGGGTCATAGGCCCCATCACCGGGTCCGGTCGTTCCGGGGGTGAACGCGTTCGGGAATTGGATATCACCGGAAACCGTCCCCGTCGTAGCACCAACCACCGTGAACGTGTCCGGACAGTTCCATGCGTTGTTCGCGATCAGGACCACATCGAAGGTGCCACCCACCTGGTAGTAGTGTACGGGGTTCATCTCGTTCGAGGTGGTGCCATCGCCGAAGTCCCAACTGTAGTCGGTCGCGTTGCCCGAGAGGTTGTAAGTGAACACAGGTTGGGTCGGTACGATGACCTCATCCGGTTGCAACACGAAATAGGCCATGGCGCGCGGATGCACGATCACGGAGTCGACCTTGACGGCGGTGATCGACCCTCCTCCTATGCCATATGCGGTGAGGCTCACGGTGTAGACCCCTGGTACGTTGTAGGTGTAGACCGGGTTATCGGCGCTACTTGTCCCACCATCACCGAAATTCCACTGGTAGCTCAGCGCCTGCACGCTGGTATTGGTGAATTCAACGGTCAACGGAGCGCAGCCTTCGCCCTGCCCAATGAAACCGGCTGTCGGCAGCGGTGGCGTGATGGTGACCACCTGCGTAGCCGTGTCGTTGCAGAAGGTTCCGCTTACGACCAGTGTGATGGTGAAGCTGCCCCACGTTCCGTAGGTGTGCGTGGCGGGGAACTGCTGCGTGGACGACTGTGAGTCGCCGAAGTCCCAGTTGTAATTCCAGTTGCCGGGAGCACTGTTGTTGATGACGATCACGGTGGCGGCCGGGAACTGCTGGCTGAACGGGGTGGCCTGGAAAGCGGCGTTCGGAACCGGGTATACGTTCACCGCCTGCGTGAACACCGAGATGCAGCCATAGGGTGAGGTAGCCGTGAGCGTGATCGTGCGCACCTGGTCCGATGAGGTGTTGTTCACATAGGTGTAGGTCGGCGTTGCCCCGACCAGCACCGTGCCGTCGCCCATGTCCCAGACATAGCTGTTCGCGCCGATGCTGCTATTCACGATGTTCACCGTCACCGGGGAGCAACCCGCAGTGTTCACGGTGAACCCGGCAGTGACCTCAGGGTAGACCTGGATCGGACTGGTCGAGGTATCTGTGCAACCGAAAGCCGAGGTGGCCAACTGCACCACATCGAAAGTGACCGGGGTCGCCGAAGTGTGCGTGTAGCTATGCGCCGTGTTGCCAGGGGCCGCGTTCAGGAATTGGCCATCGCCGAACTGCCAGTCGAGCATCGTCGCGCCGATCGAGAGGTCCTGGAACGCGACGTTCAAAGGCTGGCAACCGGCCGACGTGCTGGGAATGAACTGGGCGATCGGCTGCGGATGGACGAGGATCGGGGCGGTGGTGGTATCCGTACATCCAAAAGCGGATGTGGCGATGAGCACCGGATCGAAGGTCACATCGTTCAGCCCCTGGTTGAAGTAGGTGTGTGATGGCGCGGTGGCCGCGCTGAACTGTCCATCGCCGAAAAGCCATTGATAGGTGTCCGCACCGGACGAAACGTTTGCGAAGTCCACCAAGAGTGGGGCACATCCCGCTGTGTCGGCAACGAACGCTGCGGTCACCAAGGGGTATACCTGCACCTGGTCGGTCGCTGTGCTTGTGCACCCATGATCGGTGTTCACCGTAAGGGTGATCGGATAGGTCACAGCACCCGGACCAGCATAATTGAACCATGTATGGTCATGCACCGCGAGCGTCGTGTCGCTGGTCTGTCCATCACCGTAGTTCCACAAAAAGCTCGACGCACCAGTGGACGTGTTGGTGAGCGAAGCGATCAGGGGATGACATCCAGCCAATGGTGTCGTCGTGAATTGCGCGGTCGGGTTCGGATAGACCGTGACGATGCCCAAGGCGGTATCCACACAACCAAAGGCGTTCGCACCGACCAGGGTGACATTGAAGACCTGGTCGTTCGTGGTGCTGTTGTAGTAGATGTGTGTGGGTGACGGACCGGTTCCCGATCCGCCATCCCCGAAATCCCACTGGTAGTCAACCGCCCCGACCACGCTCGGGAAGGTAACCGCGAGCGGACTGCAGCCACTGTCAGGTTGCGCCACGAAGGTGAAGTCGGGCGTGGGGTAGACCGTGATGGTAGCCGTGGTCGTATCGGAGCAGCCCGCTGGTGAGTTGGCGATGAGCGTGACCGTGGTCAGGTTGAGGAAGAACGTGTTATTGATGAATGTGTGGGTCGGCGAGACGGCGGTGGATGTGGTACCATCGCCGAAATCCCAGAGGTAGCTGCCCGCCCCGGTGCTCGTGTTCGTGAACGTCACATCGAGCGGTGCACAGCTCGGCATCGCATTGTGGTTGAAGCTCGCAACAACACCTGGAGCGACCGTGATATCCACCGCGGTCGTATCCGCGCATCCGAAAGGTGAACTCGCAATGAGCGTGACCGTGTACACTGAGTCGGTCGTCCCGAAGTTGGTGTACGTGTGTGAGGGTGTAGTCGTGTTGTCGCCCGCACCATCGCCGAAATCCCAATTGTACTGCGTGGCACCAGTGCTACCATTTCCGAAAGCAACGGTAAGTGGTGAACAACCCAGCACAGGTATCGCGAGGATCTGTGCCACCGGCTTGGCCTGCACGTTCACCCATTGGGTACCGCTGTTGCCGCAATACGGGGTCGTCACGGTGAGCGTGATCACATAGGGACCGGCCGTTGCGTACTGGTGCGTCGGGTTTTGGATCGTATCGGTCGCACCATCCCCGAGATCCCAGAACCAACTGGTCACCGGGTTGCCATTCGCCGTGGTGATCTGCGGGTTGAAGGACGCGACCTCACCGAAGCAGAGGTTCTGCACTTGGATACCCACCGTCGGTGGGTCGTACACGTTCACATCGCGGCTGAAGCTGTGCGTGCATCCCAGTGCATTGGTAACAGTGAGGGTGATGGTGTAAGTGCCTGGGGTGCCGTAGAAATGGGGAGGTGGGTTGGGATTATTGTCAAAGGTCCCATCGCCGAAGTCCCACATGCTCAGCACCGCGCTAATGGAGGTGTTGGTGAGAGCCACAGTGATCGAATCGCAGGCCGCATCCTGGTCCAGGGTGAAATCCGCAGTGGGCCGGGGCAGCACCACGAGTTGTACACTGGCTGTGTCCGTGCATCCCATCGTCGCGCCCTGGATGCTCGCGGTGTAGGAGATGACATAGGTACCGGGTGTGTTGTAGGTGTGCGCCTGATCTCCGGCACCTGTCCATTGGAACCCGCTTCCCTCATCAAAGTCCCACTGGAAGTAGTTGGCACCTCCGTTGGTGGTCTCGTCGAAGAAGGCGGTCTCACCCGCGCAGATGGTATCTGGCGTCACTGTAAGCGCGACATCCGGCGGCGGTACGATCGTGATCTGTATGTAAGCGGTATCGACACCGCAATAGTTGCTATCCAGCAACATCACCTCGTAGGTGCCGATGCCCGGATAGCTGATCGTACGCGGGAACGTGGGCGGCCATGGTGACCAATCGATGATGGAGTCCTGTCCAGTGCCCCAATAGTCACCGAAATTCCAGTACTCATAGCGCTGGAAGATGTTGCCCTGTTGGAAACAGTTCCTGTTCGTGGTGTTCGCGTAGATCACCGTATTGTCCGGCCAGCACAGCAACGTGGCGCTTGGCGCAATGCTCGCGTCATCGATATCCCAGATACGGATCGGGTTGAACGTGGCCAGACTGGCCCCTCCCTGCAGCGTGTTGCAGGTGTTCTCAGCGCTCAGTTCAACCGTCGTCTCACAATCCACCGTGCCTTGCAGGTAGGTATGCGAGATGGTCTGGCCCAGGTTGGTGTAGTCGAACGTGAGGATCGGCGAACCGTCGCCGAAGTCCCAGTTGAACACCGTAGTGGGTGAGACGTTCGTGCTGCTGTTGATGAAATCCACCGCATGCGGCGCGCACACTTGTGTCAGGCCACCCACGGGGATCTGAATACTGGCACTCGAACTCTGCTCCATGGTGAGCGTACCGGTGATCACACAGCCCGAGGAGATCTCGGTGAACGTGATCGTGTACGTGTTCACCGCAGCCGGGTAGAGGTGATTGATGGTCTGGGGTGGGGCGAGGGAAACACCGTTCTGCACGGGAGACCCGTCACCCCAGTTGATCGTATAGGCGCCGATGGATCCGGGGGTCGCGATGAGCAGCGAAAAGTTGGTACCAGAGCAGCTGTACCAAAGTGGGGCCGAGGACGGCACACCATAGTAGTCGTACAGCTGCGGGCATTGGCCCATGGCCGCCGTGGCCGAGGATGCCAGCAGGAAGGAGACGAGGATATTGCGCACGGGTGCCAAGCGAAGGGTCCTTCGGTGCCCTTCCTACGCCCGGCCAGCCGGGAAGGATACGCGGGAACCAAGCGCCCGGGTTCCCGTATGAAGCGCGGACCGGCCACAGCGCCTGTCCCGATCAACCCACCAACCGGCCCTCGCCTATCCATGGAACACTACGACCTCTGCGTTATCGGCGGCGGCCCTGCGGGATATGCCACCGCCATGCGCGCTGTCGATCTGGGCAAACGAGTGTTGCTGGTGGAGCGTGACCGGATCGGTGGCACGGGCATCTACAACGGTGCCCTTACATCCAAGACCCTGTGGGAGATCGCGCAGCGTGTTTCCAGCACGAACGAACTCATGCGCACCCGCGGCCGTGAGCCCTTCCGCTTGAGCTGGGAGGAGATCAACAAGACCTTGAACGAGGCCATCTTCGAACGGAAGTACCTCTACGCCTGCCACATGCAGCTACTCGCCTCCCGGAACGGCGGTCCTGGCGAGGGGCTCTTCCGGCATGAACGCGGCACGGCGAAGTTCACGAGCCCAAAGATCATCAGCATCGAACGTTCGGACGAGCGCATCGAGGTGTATGCGGATCACACGGTCATCGCCACAGGCAGCCGCCCGCGATCACTGCCCGGTATTCCGGTCGATGAGCGCCATATCCTCACCAGCGATGGCATCTTCAACCTGGAGGAATTGCCCAAGAGCATCGTCATCATCGGTGCTGGTGTCATCGGTTGCGAGTTCGCTACGATCTTCTCGAACCTCGGCGACACCCGCGTGCATATCATAGATCGAACGGATCGCATCCTTCCCTTCGAGGATGCGGATGTCTCGGACCTTGTTGCACGCAACATGGAACGCAAAGGCGTGGTGATCCACCGCTCAGCCAAGCTGGAGAACATCCAAGTGGTCAACAACGAAGTGGAATACGCGCTATCCTACCCTGACGGACGCACCGAGGTGGTGCGTGTCGAAAAAGCATTGCTCTCCGTGGGGCGCACACCCAATGTCGAAGGCCTTGGCCTTGAACTCGCTGGCATCGCCACCGACCCGAAGTCCGGATTGATCCAGGTGAACGATACACGCACGTCTCAAGCACATATCCACGTGGTGGGCGATGCAACGGCCGCCAACATGCTCGTGAACCTGGGTGAGATGGAAGGTCGGCATGCCGTGGAGCGCATCTGGACCGGACGCACCGATGACCTGAGCTACGACAACATCAGCACGATCATGTTCCTCGACCCCGAAGTCGCAGGCGTTGGGCTGAACGAACAGGAGTGCCAGAAGCGCGGCATCCCCTATCGCGTGGCACGCGTGGATTACGCTTGCCTCGCGCGTGCCATCGCCATGCGCCGCACCAAGGGTTTCTTCAAGGTGCTCATCACCAACGATGAGCACATGCGCGTGCTGGGCATGCGCGCCGTAGGCGAACACGCCTCCAGCGCGATACAGGCCGTGGCCCTCATGATGCGGTTGGGCATCTCCATCCGCGAACTCGCGGATCTGGTGCATCCGCACCCGAGCATCACTGAAGGGGTTCAGGAATGCGCCCGTATGTTGCTCGGCCGAAGCATCTTCAAACCAAGTGTCTTCGCCGACAAGATGCGATGCTACGCGTGGTCTCCAACGATCGACCAAGTCGCTGCCGCGTAAAGCCTATTGCGGCTCCCCGGGATCCTGGAAAGCCGGGTTGGTGACGAACTCCGTATCCGTCAGTGTGTTCAGGAAGGCCAGAAGCTGGGCCTTCTTCTCCGGCGTGAGCGAAAGCCCCCCCTGCGTGAACTTCATGAACGCATCGATCGTCGGGGAGGGGATGCCGCCACTGTTGTAGTGATCGATCACCTGTTCCAAAGTCTGGAAACGACCATCGTGCATATACGGGGCGCTCAACGCCACGTTCCTCAGTTGCGGCACTTTGAACTTGCCCATGTCCTGCGGCAGGCCCGTAACGCCACCCAGCCCCAGGTCGGTGAAAGTGGCATCCAATCCATTGTTGCGCATGCTGCCATCGGTGAACCGGCCGCCACCATGCGGATGGCAGTGGAAGCAGTCCGCGCCCCACTGGCCGCCAAGGCCAAGCGCCGGATTGCCTCCCTCCTGTTGTGTCAAAAGGAAACCGAGTTGTTCATCGATCTCAAGTTGGATCTCACCCCGCTGGAATTGATCGAAGCGCGAGTTGCCGCTGATCATCGTACGGATGAATTGCGCGATCGCCCTGGCCGCGTTCGTCTTACTCACCGAACCCGGACCGAACGCATCCTGGAACAGGGCCTGGTAAGCGGCATCCGCTTCCAGCTTGGCCACGACATTGGGCCAGGTCTCGTGCATCTCGATCGTGTTCTCCACGGGCTGCACGATCTGGTCCTCCAACGTTTGGGCGCGACCATCCCAGAAGTAGCGCTGTTCCCATCCGAGGTTCTGCAACACCATGCTGTTGCGCGTACCTGCGATACCGTCGATACCGGTGCTGAACTGGTTGCCGTGATCACTGAAGACGAACTCCGGTGCATGGCAGGTGGCACAACTCATCGTGTTGTTCCCGGAAAGGCGCTCTTCGAAAAAGAGGAACCGGCCCAGCTTCACACCCTCCTCGGTCATCGGATTGTCCGCCGGGATCGGCATCGGCGGGAAGTTCGCAGGGATCTCCAGCGTGTAGGGTGTGGTCGGCCAGGGCTGGGTCCCGGGATCGGTCGGCGGATCATCCGTATCCGGCTTACAGCCGAATATCACCAGAGGCATCGAGGCTAGCAGGAAAAGGGTCTTGCGGCTCATGGTACCTGATCGAGGCTGCGGTCGTCGCTCAGTGCGGACAAGAAGGCGAGCAGGTCCGCCTTCTGTTCCTCGGTCAATACAAAGGTCCGCATTTCGGGGCTAAGGTTCGGATGGGGCTGGCCGCCGCTGGCGAAATGATCGATCACCTGGTCCAACGTGCCGAAAGCCCCGTCATGCATGTACGGTCCTGTGCGCGCGATGTTGCGCAGGGTGGGTGTTTTGAACTTGCCCAGGTCACCTGGCTGCAAGGTGATCCGCTCCCTGCCAGGGTCATTCCCATAATCCAGATACTGCCCCACGTTGTGGAAGTCGTGGTCGGTCAGATCGAAGCCGCTGTGGCAGGCCGCGCAGTTCAGTTCGGCACTGGAGAAGAGTTGCCAGCCGCGGACCTCGGCAGCAGATAATGCGGTGGCATCGCCCTGGTAGAGAAAGCGATCGGATCGGGACCAACCACTGATCAACGTGCGTTCGTAGTTCGCGATCGCCCGGGTGATCACATAGGCGTCCAGCGGTTTGCCGTAGGCCTGCATGCTCAAGGATCCGTAGGGCTCCTCATCGCCCAGCTCGGCAGCGGCCAAGTTGATGTTATGATCCATCTCAAGCTCGTCGTGTATCGGAGCGAGCACCTGTTGCTCCAACGTGGGTACACCACCATCGCGGAAGAAAGACGGATGGTAGGCGACATTGCCCAAAGAGGGTGCGTTGCGCAGGCCGGGAAGGCCGTCCACACCAAGGCTCAATGCAAGCGTGTCGCTGAACCCGCGATCCGGATGGTGGCAGGAAGCGCAGGAGATGGATCCATTCCGCGACAACCGCGCTTCGAAGAACAGCGCCTTACCCAAACGAACGGAGGCATCGGTCAACGGGTTGTCACTTGGGGTGACCGGCATCGGGGCACCGACAGGTAATTGCAAGGCGAACAGGACCTTGGTATCCTCCTTATCGGCATTCGCGTCCTTCCCGCAACCCGCGAGCAGCAAAGCGAGAAGCACGATATGGACCACCGTCCTCACTCGATGGAAAAGCTCTGAATCATGTTGTGCGTCAACTTCAGCGCCAAATCGACATTGCCCTCATGGGCCTCGTGCTCTGTTGCCAGATCGATCGTACCGAAGTTGGAATGGAAGAACTTGTCCACCGCCATATGCACCCTCAAAGTGGTGATGCTGTCCTTCACCACGGTGATGGGCAGGAGTGTGAGCAGGTCCATCTCCATATAGCAAGTGTCCATGCCGGTCTGGAGCAAATACGTGTTCACCAAGGGAACCACGCTCGCGGGGTCAGGATCGTAGCGCCCATCGAACAACACGAATTTGTAGCCGCTCGCCCAGGTCCAGTACATCAAGCTGTTAACGCTTAACGGATGGTCCGACGGGAAGGTCGCTGGGTCCGCATGGTTCAACGCGCTCGGCACTCCGATCCCCGTTCGCAAGCCGCTCCAAACACCAGTGGGCAACTTCCACTCCTTGGTGACCGGTCCATTTTGAAAGTCGAACAACTCAATGTCCGAGACAGGCATGGTCGCCATGCCATCGACCAGACGCACATCGCCCCAATAGAATTTAAGCGATTCAACCGTCGTACGGTAGTCGCTCACATTGCGGTATTCATGATAGAACTCCAGCGGCTGTCCCTCCCACTCCGGCACAATGATCACGCGCAGCGTACCGAACGGCGTATCGGATCCCGCTGGAGGGACTATCGCATCGCGCCGGCAACCGGACAAACCAGCGAGCATGCCGGTCCAGATCGCGGCATGAAAAAGGACGGAACGTGATCGCATGTGCAAGGACCTTGGAGCAAGCCGTTTGTTCAAGAACGCCAGGGGCTTCCCAAAATTAAGTCGAACCAGGCCCGTCACAGGGTGACGGTGCTCACTTACCCACTACCGGTCGTGGAATTCCACGACGTTATCTTCCCACCATGTTCACCGTCCTCCACAGCAGCGCCGGAGCAGGCAAAACGCACGCGCTGGTGAAACATTACCTGGAGCACTGCCTGGCGACGGATGATGTGGCGGCCTACCGGCAGGTGCTCGCGCTCACCTTCACCAACAAGGCGGCCGGCGAAATGAAGGAGCGTGTGATCAGCTACCTCGAAAAGCTGGGGAACAACGAGATCGACACCCCTCCCCTGCGCGATGTGATGGACCATCTTGTGCTGGTTGCTCAGGTGGATGAGCCCACCTTGGCCTTGCGCGGGGAAGCGGTATTGAGCCATATGCTGCACCATTGGAGCGAGGTGGCGATCAGCACCATCGATGCGTTCACACGCCGCGTGGTACGCCCCTTCGCGCGCGACCTGCAGTTGGACCAAGACCTGCACATGACCACCGAGGAGCGCTACTACCGTGACCGTGCGGTGGACACCTTGATCGGTGAGGCCGGCGTGGACCCCAAGGTGACCTCATTGCTCACCGAGGCCTGCCTGCAGTTGCTCCATGAGGAGCGGGCATGGGATCCAGGTGGACCGTTACGCGAACTGAGTGGCGAACTGGCGAAAGAGAGCGCGATCAAGCCATTGCAAGCATTGCGCGCCTTGTCAGCCGAGGAGGTGGCACCGCTGGCCGCCCAACTGCGCAAAGAGACCGGGGTGTTCCGAAAACGGTTGAACACCATGGGGGACGAAGCGCTTCAGTTGATAGTTGGTGCAGGCGTGGTGGCTGAGGACATGGCCAACGGTAAGGGGGGCATTTTCGGGTGGTTCAAGAAGCTGGCGGAATTCGAAACGGATTGGATCACACCCGGACCCAACGCGCTGAAGCCGCTGGAAAGCGGAAAATGGCATAGCGGAAAAGCCGGACCCGATGCGATCGCCACGTTGCGATCGGTCGCACCCAACCTCGAGCGGCTCTTCCAGGAGGCGGAGTCCTTGCGCGCGCCCGGTCAGAAGGACTACTTCATCCGCCGCGCTGTACTCCGCGAACTGTACCCGGCCTTCGCATTACACGAACTGGATGGTCAGTTGGAAGCCCTGAAAAGAGCCGATGCGGTGGCCTTCTTCAGCGACCTGACCCGCCGCGTGGCGCAGGTGGTGAAGGATGAACCGGTGCCCTTCATCTACGAGCGCATGGGCGAACGCTACCACCACTTCCTCATCGACGAATTCCAGGATACCTCCCTGCTGCAATGGAGCACGCTGCTGCCTCTGATCGACAATGCGCTCAGCACCGGCGGCAGCACCCTGCTCGTCGGCGATGCGAAGCAGGCGATCTATCGCTGGCGCAACGGCGAAGTGCGTCTTTTCAGCGAACTGCCCAAAGTTTTCGGACGCGAGGACAGCGATGCCGAACGCGAGCGTGAGGACACGCTGATCCGCAATTTCAAGAAGGGTGAACCACTCGATATGAACCGGCGCTCAGCTGCGACCATCATCGAGTTCAACAACAACCTCTTCGCGTCGCTCGCACGACTTCTTCCAGCCGACCTGCAGAAGGTCTACGATGCGCATGAGCAGCGAACCCCGAACGACCGGCCTGGGCTGGTTCAACTCGATCGGCTGGACAAAGACCTGCAAGGTGGGGAACGTGACAGCGCTGTGCTGGATTTCACGCTTCGGGGCTTGAACGAAGCGATAGCGGACGGTTTCGTGCCGGGTGATGTCGCTGTGCTCGTGCGCTCGAAGATCCTGGGGCGCGCGGTCGCAGGACATTTGATGGCGCATGGGTTCGCGGTCGTTTCACCGGATGGCCTCCGTCTTTCCGGCGATCCGGTGATCGAACTGCACATCGACCTGCTGCGGTTCATGCACACCGGCGATGCCACGGCTGCGGCTCGTGTGGCGCAGTACCAAGCGATGCTCGGATCGAGCGATCCGGAGCACGTTGATCCGTTCGCAGTAAAAGATGGTCTCCCCGATCCGGCAGGCGAACTGCGGCAATGGATGGATGATAACGACCTGCACGGCCTGCGGACCACACTCACGGATCTAGTGACACGGGTCGCGCATGCACATGGGCTCAAACCCTCGGAGGATGCCCAACTGCTCACCTTGCTGGATGAGGTGCACGCATGGACCACCGAGCACGGCCCCGACATTGGCGCGTTCCTGGAACACTGGGAGCGCAGTGGTGGTGAGCGGGGTAGTGCGCCGCCCGTCAGCACGCAAGCCGTTCAGGTGATGACCGTTCACAAAGCGAAGGGCCTGGAATTCCCCGTAGTGATCGTGCCCAATACCAACATGACCGGTGGCGGCAACCACGCCGAACGCTTATGGGTGAGACCCGGCTCCAGCGTTCCCGGGCTTGATATCGCCTTGGTGCGCGAAAGCAAGGCGCTGCGCGAAGCCGGTTTGGAGGAGATCACGGAAGAGGCTGGTCTGCGCACACTGGACAGCTTGAACCTGCTGTACGTCGCTTTCACTCGCCCCGTCCAACGGTTGTACGCTCTGGTCCCTGAAGCGCGCCCCGATGAGGTGACCAAGGCCGCACTCGCTTTCATGGATGAACATGGGTCGGACGGGACGCTGATCGATGGTGACCGGGGTTCACCTTGGAAAGTGCACGAAGAACCGCAGCTGGACATGCTGCGTGAAGTGGCATCCGCAACGCACGCCTTGCCGATCACCATCCGACTCGAGGCCCCGGATGAATGGGATCCAGCGGACCCCGATCCGTATCGATCCTTTGGCAATGCGGTGCATGAGCTGCTGGGCCGGGTGAAACACGCCGATGACCTCGAAGTGGTGATCGCGGATGCGGTGAACGAAGGACTGCTGGACGCTTCCGCTGCCGACGCTTTCACCCGACGCATCGCGCCGATGATGAAGGCCGAAGCCCTTGCGCCGTGGTATGGTCCTGGACTGGATGTGCGCAACGAGGCGACGATCATTACCCGCGATGGGAGGTCTTTGCGCCCGGACCGCGTGGTGTTCGATGGCCCGAAGGTGCGCGTGCTGGATATCAAGACGGGAGCCCCGCACGACAGCCATCGGGACCAGGTGCTCAGCTATATGCACCTGCTGAACGAACTTGGTCATACGGACGTGGAGGGTGCGTTACTGTACGTTCGCGATGGCTCGCTGCAACCTGTGGAAGCATGAACATGGATTGGAAGACACGGCCCTTCGATGCCCTGACGCTACGTGACCTGCATGATGTGATGCGCCTGCGCGTGGATGTGTTCGTTGTTGAACAGCGCTGCGCCTATGCGGAGATCGATGGTCGCGACCCCGAGGCCCTGCACATCCTTGGCCGATCGGAAGAAGGGGATCTCATCGCCTACGCCCGAATCCTGCCGCCTGATGAGCACGGGCCGCCGCATATCGGGCGCGTCATCGTGCACGCCGACCATCGCCGCCATGGGCTGGCACGCACACTGATGACCATCGCCTTGGAAGCCCTGCAACGCGGCTACGGCTCGCGTCGATCCGCGTTGGCCGCACAAGCACATCTCGAGCGCTTTTACGGTGGCTTCGGCTTCGTGCGCCAGGGGCCGGACTACCCTTGGGATGGAATACCGCATGTGGACATGTTGCGGGAGGAAGCTTGAACGAAGTCGGGGCGCTCAGCGCAGCAAGGTCACGTGTCCCGTGTACTCCTTGGCATAGCTGCCGAACTCCTTGATCCGCACCGTGTAGTTGTACACGCTCTGCGGCAGTCCGTCACCCGACCATTGGGCCTTCGTATCGTTGGAGCGGAAACGCTCGATGCCCCAACGGTCGAAGACGATGAGTTCATACTCGCGGGCACCGCGGACCGAAGGCGCCCAGGTATCATTGACCCCGTCACCATCCGGGGTGAACGCGTTGGGTGCGTAGAACAAGTGATCGCTCACGATGACCACGCGTGTCGCGGTATCGCTACAGGCATGCTCCGAGGTCACGATCTGCATCAGCGTGAACTGGCCACCCTCCTCGAACTCATACAGGAAATCCGGAGTGCGGAACTCCGTTCCGTTCAGCAGGTAATACCAGTCGACAGACCCGGAGGAATAGTCCACGACTTCGATCCGCGGGTCCATCAGGCTCACTTCACCCGGCAGGGCAGTGAAGGCCGCCACGGGCTTCGGGTACACGTTCACCCAGTGCTCGCGCGTCAACGTCTCTTCGGCGACGCATCCGCTGTCTGTGTTCACCGTGAGCGATACGGTGTACAGGCCTGGATCCAGGTAGATGTGTGTCAATGCGCTGTCCGATGAAGCGGTGCCATCACCGAGGTCCCACCGCATGCGCAGGCGCGTCCATGCTGTGGAGAGATTCTGGAAGGCGAACACTTCACCGACGCAGGCCTCGGTATCGCTGGTGAAGTCCACGATCGGGCGTGGGAACACGATGACCGAATCCTGGTAACTGTCAGTGCAGCCGTTCTCCGTCACTGTCACTCCAACAGGATACACGCCTGGCTCACCGAACGCCGTTGCCACCTCGATGCCCGAGCCGTCCGGAGGAATACCCACACCGAAGTCCCACTGGATATCGGCGTTGCTGGAAAAAGTCCCTTCAGCGACCAACTCCGCATCCTCGCCCGGACAACGGATCATTGGCCGGTCGAAGGTCACAGCGACAGGTGGATAGGCCTCGTACACCGCGCTGCTCGTATCAGCGCAGGGCAGGCCGGGCCCGGCGATCAACGTGACCGTGTAAATGCCCGGCGCAGGGAACGTGAACGTGGGCTCCTCCAGGTCGCTTGTGTCGGAATCGATACCGGGTACGCCAAAATCCCAGAACCATGCATTGCCGTTCACGCTGTTGTTGGCGAACGCGATATCAAGACCATCGCAAATGGAGTTCGCCTCCTGGTCAGCGATGATGGCGAGGATCTCCGCGTTGCAGACCACCACGTTGAATTTGAAATCGCGACGTGTCTCACCGAGGAACACGCCATTGCGGTACTCCGACACACACACCGCCACAGCGAACGAACCCTGCAGCGTTGGATGCAATGTCAACTCACCCGTAACTGGATCGATGGACAGCGGTGGTGAGGAATCCATCTGCAGGATATCGGAATAGCCGGGTGCCCAAGCCACAGCGGCGTATGGCGGTGGCGGCGCCAACGGCGCAGGGTTCAGCGCATCGGCACCTTGCAGAGGAGGACAAATGGAATAGACCAGTTGATCACCATCGGGATCCGTGGCGCTGTGATCCACGGAAATATCGGTCCCCAAGCACAGCGCGATCGGTGGATACTCGCTGAATCGCGG
>JBDTNF010000237.1:0-32544 GCA_039933875.1 Flavobacteriales bacterium
GGCTTCGTGCGCGAGGCCTGGTTCAAGGAGAACTTTCTCTGGAACGGCGAGTTCCTCGATTCCGTGGTCTACAGCCGGTTGAACCCGGAGCCCCAACGCATAGCACCATGAGCAAGGTCGCATTGAACGAAGAGGAACCGGTGGTGCTGTTCGAGACGGCCACCGAATGGAACACCTGGCTGCGGAAGAACCACGCCAAGGCGAAGGGGATCTGGCTGCGACTGGGGAAGAAGAACAGCGGGCTGCGGTCCGTCAGCTACTTCGACGCGGTGGAGGTGGCGCTATGCCATGGCTGGATCGACGCCAAGAAGATGCGCTACGATGAGCAGAGTTCGATACAGCGGTTCACGAAGCGTGGGCCGCGGAGCGGATGGAGCAAGATCAACCGGGAGAAAGCGCTGGCCCTGATCGATGTCGGCTTGATGACCGCAGCAGGCCTCGCCGCCGTGGAACAGGCGAAGGCCAACGGCCAGTGGGACCGTGCCTATGATCCGGCCAGCACCATCACCGTGCCTCCCGATCTGCAGTCGGCACTGAACAAGAACAAGAAAGCCAAGGCTTTCTTCGCCACGCTGAAAGGCAGCAACCGCTACGCCATACTGTACCGCACGCAGACCGCGAAAAAGCCAGAGACACGGGCCAAGCGCATCGCAACCTTCGTGGCGATGCTGGAACGTGGCGAGGCGTTCCATCCGTGATCAGCGAAGCAGAACACCGCTGCTCTTCGGCGTTCCATCGTGAGCCATCATCCGGAAGAACCCGGCGCCTGCGGGCAGCTCTTCGAAGGTGATGGAGAACGGGGTGAATGAGACCGCATGTGTGAGGACCAGGGCACCACGTGCATCGAAGACCTGTAAGACATCGCCTCGCATTGCGTTCGGGAATAGGTAGCCGATGGGCGTTAGGCGGACCTCGGTCGGCGCATTGGCTTCGCGCTCAAGACCCGTGCTTCCCATGTACTCATACGCGCCGATATCGAAATCATCACCCAACGGACGCGGGGTACCCTCCAGGTCCACGTTCACAACGGATCCGACATCGCTGGTGCCGGCGTCCACCATCTGTGCGTCGTTGGAAAGCGCATGGAAGTCACCGTTCGCTGCGTCCACGAAGAGCGCACCTTGAGCATCGGCGACCATGGAATGCATGTCGTAACCGAGCGCCTGCCACTCGGCCAGGTCCATGATCGTGGCATCGCCATCCGGCGAGAGGCTGTTCACGACGAGGTTGTGATCGCTCAGGAACCCATCGAGCGCGTCCGCCGCCACCACGATGCTACCCCGGAAGGGATGCTGGTTGATGAGGATGTTGTTGAGCAGGTGATTGCCGGTGCAACCGTCGGTGATGTTCACGCACCAACGCGCATCGCTGGCATTGATGATGGTGTTGTTGTACACCCGGTTACCGGTGCTCGGTGCCCCACCATCGATCTGGTAGAGGCTGATCCCGCTCGCGTGGTTGCCATAGAGTAGGTTATTGTAGAACAACGAGTTGATCACACCATCGCAATTGATGCCACTACCTCCCGCCGCTCCGTTGCCGTGGATGATGTTGCCATAGACCTGTGCATTGCTGATCACCCCATCACCACCAAGGCTCGCATCGCCGTTCATGTGGATCCCATTGGCATTGTTGTCGAACACATGGTTGTAGCGGATGATGGGATCATCGGCGCTATTGCCGAAGTAGATGCCATGCTCATCCTGGCTCCCACTGCACACATTGTGCTCGATCACCACGTGCTCGGCGAAGCCGGTAAGGATGCCCCACTTGAAATTGTTCGCACAACTGTTGTACCGGATGGTCACATGGTCGGTGAGCGCGGTGCGGATGCCGGTGCGCGGCATGTCGTTCACCGTGAAGCCTTCGATCACCACCCAGCTCACGTTCTCCACGTTGACGCCATCGAGGTTGTTGTAGGTACAGGGTTCATCAATGAGCACGTTGTTGCCAAGGGCCGTGAACACGATGGGTGCGGCAGCAATGCCACTGTGGTCCATGGCGGCGAACCCCTGGTAGCTCCCGGTATGCACGATGACGGAATCACCCGCCAGGACAACATCCGCCGCATGTTGCGGGGTGGCCCAGGCCGTTGCGATGGACCGTCCATTGTTGCCATCGTTCCCGCCGGTGGCGACGTGGTAGGTCGTGGCTTGCACTGAAAGCGTAGAAGCGACGAAAAGTGGAATGGTGAGGAAGTGGCGCATGCTCCCAAGTACGCCGCGATCCCATCGGGGTTCCAAAAGTTCGTCCAGCATCCCCGCACGGTCGACCGCTCTACACTCACCGACCACGGCCCATCGGTCCACTATCGCTGGCTATCTTTCGTGGAGGCCACCCTCGGCATGACAACGGATCGCATGTGCTCCCTTCTTCGCATCACCGGTGCTTCGATCCTGGTGCTGGTCGCAACGTTCGCGCTCGGTCAATCCCCTGCGCATGTCTCCGGCCTGACCCTGCCCAAACCGGGCGCTTACCTGCGATCGGGGATCGAGCATGATCTCGTCCTGCCGAAGGGGATCAAGTTGCCGGAGCATGTGGACCTGTCGCGCTATTTCCCGGTAGCCGGTGATCAGGGCGCGCAGGCATCGTGTACGGCCTGGGCCATGGGCTATGGGCTCATGAGCTACAACCGGAACCTCAAGGAAAAGCGCGCACCGGACAAGACCTTACCGATGGATCCAGCCACGGTGTTCAGCCCGGGCTTCCTGTTCAACGTGGTGAAGATCTCCGATCAGCCGGATCGCTCGCCGGATGCCTGCCTCAGCGGCGTGGACTTCGAGGCGACGTACACCGTGGGCTGCGAGGTGGGCGCCTGCACCATGGCGGATTTCGGGTACGACGGAAGCGATAACGGCTGCAAGATCCCGATCCCCGCAAAGGCCATGGATGCGGCGGTACACCATCGCCTTCCGATCCCCGTTTCGTTGTTCCACTCCAGGGACAGTGGCAAGGCCGGGCCGGACCAGATCCCCTTCGATCCCGTGCAGTGGAAGTACCATTTGTGGAAGAAGGAACCGATCGTGATCGGCATTTCCATCGATTGCGACTTCGAAACGGATGGCGCCAACGCAGCCGAACAGGGGCGTCCGTTCATTTGGAACAATACCATCTCCGACTCCTGCTCCACCGGACATGCCGTGGTGTGCACCGGATATACCACTGACAGCACGTTCACCTTTTTCAATTCCTTCGGTACCGCCTGGGCCGACTCCGGCTATTTCCAGATCACCTACCCGGCGCTATACGCGAACTGCACACAGGCCTATGTGTTCGTTCCGGCGCCGAAGGACAGCGTGCTGATCAAAAAGACCAATGTGGTGCACCGCGACTCCATCGCGGAGGGAACGACGCTTGGAACATGCCTCAAACCACGTCGGCATATTGCGTTCAAGCAGATGGAAGTACACGAGGCCTTTCTCTCCCGCAACGAGAAAGAGTTGATCGTACACTTCGTGGATGCCGCTTCGCACAAGGTGATCCAGACCCTGGCCTTCGCCCCGGATCAACCGATCAGTTTCGTGGAGGCCGGCGCACTCTGGACGTTCGAATACCGCAGACCCCACTGGCTGGCCCGGCTCTTCAGCAACGCAGTGCCCATCGAGATCTCGGTGGACGCCAATGCCGACGACCTGCTACAGCAGGGCTATGAACGATACCTCGATCACTTCAGGCAGGCCTGGAAGTAACGGTCCCGCCGGGCCGAAGGCTCACTTCCGCGAGATGCTGGCCTTGGATACCCTGGGCTTGCCAACACCACCAGTGCCTTTGACGAACTTCACCGTGGTGCCCGACTTGCTCCCAGCCTGTATCGTCCAGTTGTTCTGGTCCTGTGGAGAAGTGAACGCGGCCGTTACCTGCACATAATTCGTGAGGCCATTGGCTGTGGTGACCGATGCGGTGAGAACATTGGTGCTCGCCGTCGGCGAAGCCGCCTTCCCGGTCACGGAAAAGGTGATGACGTTCCCCTTCTGACCCACCGGTGCCCATGTGTAGGTCCCGTCGGAACCTGAGGCGGGCTTGGTAACGGGTGTGGGGTCCGAATTCGACGTCACGAGCTTGGCTCCTGAAAGTGTGGTGGACATGAGTTCTAGGATTGGTGGATCGAGCATGAAATATAGCCGATCCATTAGATCTTTCCACTCATGAAGTGGGCGCTACGAACGCTCCCAGCCAAGCGGTGTTCGACCTATGCCGACCAAAGGACGGACACGGTCAAGCGACGCGGTGATCCACGAACCACATCTCCATGTCGCCCTTGCCCTTGGCCTGTACCAGGCCTCGTGGGGTGAAGGTGAGGTCTGTCGCACCCCTCACCAGTTCATAGGTGGCGTTCGAGAGGTTCACGCGCCCCACCTCGCCACTGCTCTCCATGCGGCTTGCGGTGTTCACGGTATCACCCCAGATGTCGTAGGCGAACTTCTTGACGCCGACGATGCCCGCGATCACCGGACCGGTGTGCACGCCCACGCGCATCTCGAAGTAGGGCCGGCCTTGCGCCTTGCGCTCCTTGGCATAGGCGGCCATGAAGCCCTGCATCTCCAATGCCGCACGCACCACATCCTCGGGCTTGCCGTGCACCGGATCGGGCAGGCCGCCTGCGGCCATGTACGCATCGCCAATGGTCTTGATCTTCTCGATGTGGTACTTCTCCATCACATCGTCGAACGCCTTGAAGCAGTGATCGATCTCCGCCACCAGTTGCGCAGCGGTCAACAACTGCGAGAGCGCGGTGAAGCCCTTGAAATCCGTGAAGAGGATCGTGGCCTGATCGAACTCGCGCGCATCAGCGTAGCCCTTGGCCTTCAGTTCGGCTGCGACCTCCTCCGGCAGGATGTTCAACAGGAGGCCTTCGCTCACATCCTTCTCCTTCTGGATGGCTGCGCGTGCCCTGTTGGTGAACCGCAGCCTACTCCACAAACCACCGGCGACCAGCAATACACCGATGCCGGAGAACAGGAAGATGTTCCGGGTACGCGTCAGTTGGGCCTGCTTCAGTTTGGAACCCAGTTGCTCCACTTCCAATTCCTTGATCGTGCGGGCCTTCTTCTCGCTCTCGTACTTCTCCTGCACGTCGGCAATGGCCTTCACCTTTTCGGTGTTGAGCAACGAATCTCGAAGGACAAGGTGCAGGTCGAGATAGGAGTAAGCACTGTCCAGTTCCCCCAGAGCGAAGAAGTTCCGGCTCCGGGCCTCTGCGATGCTGCTTGATGCGGTCAAGTCACCCAGTTCCTCAGCGAGAACATGGGCTGAGTCCAGGTAGGTGAGAGCAACGCGGGGTTTCGCACGATCCTTGGCGATGTGCGCCAGGTTGAAGTACTTCCGAAGCGCACAGTCACTATCCTTCATCGCCTTGCACAGGACCAGGGCACGTTGAGTATAGGCAGTGGAACTATCCATAAATGCCGGGACCTTCCCTCCCTCGCTCATCATACCGAAGAGCGCACCAAGATTACCCAGGGCGTCCACCTCGACCTGGACTATTCGTTCCGCGTGCGCATTGCGCAGCACATCACGGAACGCCTCCAATGCAGCAGGCAGGTCGCCCAGGTTCGCCATGGCGATCGCCCGATTCGTGTACAGGCTGTTGCGCGCTTTCGAATACGGCCAGGATCCATTCCACAAGGCGAGCGCCCGGTTGCTGATCTCCAGCACCCTGTCGAATTCGCCCAAGCTCTGGTGCACATTGCCCAGGTTCACGGCGATCGCCATGAGTGTGAGGCTATCACAGCCCGGACGGAACCAGCTTTGGGCGCGCTGAGCGACCGCCACAGCTGAATCAAGCTGGCCGATCGCATCGAAACAGGTGCTCCGCCACAGGCCGACATGCGCCATGTGGCAGGTGTCGCGCTCGGAACGATAGACGTTCAGCATCGAATCCAACAGCGGCAGTGTACCACCTTGGAAATTGACCTCCTGATCAACGAACGAAGTGTAAGTGCTATCCACCCAAGCACGCGCAACCTGAGCCCTCGTCGGCCCTTGCGCCAGACTTAGGGGCGCGGCGAACAAGAACAGGAATGGAACCCCCGCCCCTCTCAGGAACGAGGATCGCACGCAGTTCATGGAATTCCGGGGAACGTCCCTTACACCCTGCCCTTGGTGAACATGTAGTTGCTCCCGCCGCTGGTGCCCACTTTCAGGTCCCAGTTGTCAGGGTCGGGGCTACCAAGCGTCACTTTCAAGTACTGGGTCGTTTCGCCGGCACTTGCCTCGATGGTAGCGCTTCCATCAGGATTCGTTTTGGCCGAAGCACCGGGAGCGGCCTTCACCTTGAAGACCACTTGGGCGAACGTGCCTCCCTTTTCGGTAACGATACCCTTCTGGTGCGCATCGAGGATCACCGGGTCCTGGGTCGCACCGGACCTGGAAACCGGCCCAACCGGTGGGTGAAGTGGATCCGTGGGGGTCACAAATGCGTTGGTGATGTTGGTGAACTTTTCCATGGTGGTAAGGAATTAGGGAGAGGCAATGTACAGGGTCGCAGGGGGATTTCCAATCGCCGGGCCGCTGCCCCAGATCCCATTGAGGCCTCTCTCCTATTCGAACCGCACCGGCAGTGCATAGCGCGTGCAGACGATCCGATCCTTGATCTTCCCCGGGGTCCAAACGGGCATGTCGCGCACTGCCCGCACTGCGGCGGAATCCAGGTCCGGGTGCAGGGCCATTTTCACGATGATGTTCTGCAGCTTCCCATCGCACGCCACATTGAACTGTACCCAGGTGGTGCCTTCAACCCCTTCGGCGCTCGTGGGGTGTGCGAGGGTGTTGCCGAGCCAGGCGTACATGGCCGGCTCCCCCCCGGGGAATTCCGGCGCCTTGGTCAGCTCGGGCACTTCGTAGATGTCCCGCTCGCGCTGGCAGCAATCGCCTGGAGCGGTGGTCACTGTGGATGAGCCTCCCTTGCAGCCCACAAGCAGCAACGCGCACAAGCCCATGGTGGGCAACGGCCGGAGAATGCGACGCATGGGGGCTGGATATGATGCCAAGGTAATCGCCCGGTGCGGTCATGTCCCATATGACCTTGAACGCACCATCAAACTTTCGGGCCGCCACCTGCGTCATAGATCCGAACAACTAACTTCGGATCCATGAAGACCAAACTGATCGCCTTGGCCCTGTGCACAGCAGCGGCTACCACGGGACTTTACGCCCAGCAATCCACCACGGCTGCCACACAAGCCACCATCCAGCAACCCCAAGCCGGGGACAAAGCGGTGCAGCGCACCGCGGACATGGTGACCGAACTCGGCCTTACCGCTGAGCAGACCCCCAAGGTGGAGGCCATCAACGGTCGCTACGCCAAGTCCATGAGCGACCTGAAAGCCGCCGGACTGGACGAACAGGCCCAGAAGGTTCGTGCCAGCGCTCTACGCGACGGTCGCGACCACGACCTGAAAGGCGTTCTTACCGCCGAGCAGTACGAGAAGATGCTCACCCTGCGCAAGGAGAAGAAGGCCGAAGGCATGCAACAGAAACAGAACGCGGTGCAGCACACTGAGTAAGGCACCTGAACACCCACACGACAGGGAACGTCCGCCATCCGGCGGACGTTCTTTTTTGGTGCGCACGGTTGCGACGCGATGCATCACCATCCCATCCAGCGGTCACAAAACCCGCTGGATCGGGCCAGGACAGGGAAAACCTTTCGACCGCAACGGAACATCATCCGGCGCCGAAACACCATCCGCCAATGACCGCGTACCTACCCTTCCGCAACAGCATCCTGTCGGTAGTGCTCGCTGGATGCACACAACTGGGCCTTGCCCAGAACAACTACCTGTTCGAACAGGTGCCGCCGGGGAACCAGGCCTACGAAGACCTGCTGGGTGATACGGAGATCACCGATTTCGATCTGAACGGGAGCTTCACCCTACAGGCCATGGCCGGTGAGACGATCCGCATCTTCGACACCGAGTACACCTTGGGGGCCGGCACCAAGCTCTCCATCAGCACGGACGGTTTCGTGCGTGTGGATGATGAGAACACGATGGCGGTGCTTGACGGCGCGTTCACGGACCTCTATCCGTTCGATGCCAGCTCGCGTTACAGCTATCGGTTGTTCGGGAACACAGGGAACCACATCCTCGCGGTGCAATACAAGAACCTGCGGATGTCCACCGGACTTGCCGGCAACTCGATGAACATGCAGATCTGGTATTACCAGAACACCGGGATGATCGAGGTCCGCTACGGCCCGCGCACGGAGAACCTGGCAAACGGGTTCACGCTGGACCGTGGACCGAAGATCGGCATCTACAGCTCGCCGGTGGACATGAGCGGCTGCCTGGAGAAAGTATGGCTGAGCGGGAGTCCGCTATTGCCTGAGGTGAGCTACGAAGCGAACTACAACTTCCCGGGATTGAACGGTGTGCCGCCTGAAGGAACGATCTACCGCTACGTGCCCACGTTCACCATCTCGATCTCGGAGAACACAACGAGTGCTCATGGCCGCATCCGCAACGATCCGGCGACGGATCGGTTGTTCGTGACGATGCCGGAAGCGTCCCGTTCGATGCTCCTCGTCCAGGACATGGCCGGAAGGACCTTGCAAACCCAACTCGCAACGACCGGCGAGAACGAGATCGACATCAGCGGCCTGGCGAGCGGCACCTACCTGCTCGCGGAAGAGGACCATGGCATCCGGCACGCGCAGCGCTTCGTGAAGCAGTGATCCAAAGGGGATCACTGCGGGCCGTACCTCACCGGGATCCGCACGCGGGTGCGCACGGGGCTACCCCACCTGCGACCCGGCATCCAGCGGGGCATGTTCAGGGCAGAACAGAGCGTCCGCTCCTGTAACGCGGCGCATCCGCCGCGATCGATCCACGCATCAACCACACTTCCATCACGCTCCACGATGATCCAGATCTTTACCTCGGTATCCTTCGTGCATGAGGGGTCAACAGGACGGCTTTCGCAGCCTCCCGCTTCTGCGAAATGCCTTGTGAGTGCCTCCTATCCGCCGGGATACATGGGAGGTACGTCGACATCGCTCTCAAGCCAGGTGGCCAGTGGATCCGGGATACCGCCAGCTTGGGAGGAATAGTTGGTGCTGGAATTCTCGCGTGTGTTCAATTGCGCCTTGACCGAAGATGGGGGCGCGAGCAGCGCGAAAAGGAAAGTCGCGATCGCGATCGTGCGTCGCATCAACCCCTTGATCGGTGGAGCAACGTCCTTCATCGGCTGTTGTAGTGTACCGGCATCCTCATCCGGGTGCGCACTGGATATTCGCCCCTGCGCCCGGAGGTCCAACCTTGCAGATTGAGTACGGAACAAACCGCGCGTGCCTGCAACTCCTCGCATCCGCCACGATCGATCCAGGCATCCTGCACACTTCCGTCCACCTCCACGATGAACCACACCAGCACTTCCGGCTTTTTCCGACAGCTCGCACTGACCGGCCCCATATCGCATAGGCTATCCGTGCGGAAATGTGCAGCGATCGCCTCCGCACCTCCGGGGTACTCTGGTGGCACATCCACATCGCTCTCGAGCCAGGTGGCCTCGGCCGGTGGTACACTGCCGCCCCGTCCTGATGAGTAGATCGTCGCTCTCACGCCGACACCGCCGCCGAAGCGGATGCCTAACTGCCCCAGGCTTGTGCGCGGAAGGCTCGCGAGCAGGAGGAAGAAAGCCGCTATCGCAAGGGATCGCCGCATCAGCGCAATTTGAAGTTCACCGGAACGATCATCCGCACGCGGACGGGAACATCCCGGATCTCCCCTGGCGTACATCGCCCAATACTCTTGAACACCTCCAAGGCTTTCGCCCCCAACTCAGGGCATACATTCCCCAAAACTTCCTCGTTGGTTACACCGCCATTGCGCTCAACGATCAAGGAGACCATTACTCGAGTAGTAGTGCAGCTATCCGGCAACTCCGATGGGGGCTGTGCGAAATAGCCTTCCCCGGTCCGCCGCATCTTGAATGCCCCGGAACAGTCAGGTTGCATCATCACCTCATGCACAGCATACACCCGGTTCGTGTCCAACGCCGTCGGTCCGCCCCGGCGCCCATCGAACACCTGCTGTCCCGCATCGGAGGAATTCTTCAGCTTGTCCACGCCGGATTGCGCGGAAGCCATCACGGGGACCATGACCAGGCCGTGGATCACGATGCGCAGGGATCGAAGCATGACCAAAGTTAATCGCGCTGCAGGCCGCACGGCTACATTTGAGCGCATACCATGTGCACATGAGCATATGGGCACATGACCACATGTCCTCCGTCTACTACCCCGACTACCTGCAACTCGACAAGATCCTCGGCGCCCAGGCGCTGGAGAGCGACAAGCACAAGGTGCACGCCCACGATGAGATGCTCTTCATCATCATCCACCAGACCTACGAACTCTGGTTCAAACAGGTGCTGCATGAAGTGGGCAGTGTGATGACGCTCTTCAGCAACCACCGGGTGGATGACAACGGTGGTGATCTCTCTGTGGCGGTGCACCGCTTGCGCCGCGTACACACCATCCTGCAAGTGCTGGTGCAGCAGATCGACATCCTGGAGACGATGACGCCGCTGGACTTCCTGGATTTCCGCGACCTGCTGCGGCCCGCGAGCGGATTCCAGAGCATGCAGTTCAAGATCCTCGAAGCGAAGCTGGGCCTGCGCATGGATGCCCGGTTCGGCAAGCAGTACTACACCAGCCAGTTGAAGCCTGCGGACAAGGCGGCCATTGAAGCATTGGAAGACCAACCCACGTTCTTCGACCTGCTCAACGGCTGGCTGGAGCGCATGCCCTTCCTCGATGCCAACTACTGGCCTGCGGGCGAAGCGCCCTTCTGGGACCGGCTAAAGGCGATCTATTCCGACTCCCTGGTGCAAGGCGAAGAAGGCAACAAGGCGCTGTGGGCCACCTTGTTCGAGACCGGTGAGGGGCGCCGCCTGACACCGGCAGCCGCGCGCAGCGCGGTGTTCATCATGCTCTACCGCGACGAGCCGATCTTCCAGATGCCCTACCGCCTGTTGGAGAGTTTGCTGGACATCGACGAAGGCCTGGCCACCTGGCGCTACCGCCACATGAGCATGGTGCACCGCACCATCGGCCTTCGCGTAGGCACGGGCGGCAGTACCGGAAAGCACTACCTCGCCGGGGCGCTCAGCAGCCACCACATCTTCCAGGAGATCGCCGACCTCAGCAGCTTCCTCTTCGAGCGTAGGAAGATCCCTGCATTGCCTGCGGCAGTGAAGCAAGCCCTGGCCTTCCGCAGTTGATCGGGAACATCACGGTCGCATCCATGCCTTCAGAAACGCCTGCTCCGATCATCTTCGAACTGCGCGGTGAGTTCATCGAACTCAACCAACTATTGAAATTGGCCGGACTTTGCTCCAGTGGTGGGGAAGGCAAGATGCTGGTGGCCCAAGGACTCGTGCAGGTGGATGGTGCGACCGAACTGCGCAAGACCTGCAAGGTGCGCGCTAACCAAATGGTGACGTGCCGTGGCGTGGAGATCCGTGTTGAAGCCCCGCAGGCCTGACCCTAACGTACAAGCACAAGGTGCCCGGTGCCAGCGATCTCCCGCGTGGGTTCGCACGGGTCGCGCCGTCGCACGGTGTAAGCGTAAACACCTACCGGAGCGGTCGCGCTGCCGATGCTGCCATCCCATTGTTCATTGGGATCCTCGGTCCCCCAAATGTCCACGCCCCAGCGATCGTACAGGCGTAGCTCGAACCCGGTATCCGGGAAATCCACACGGTCCGGCCAGCGGTCGTTGATGCCATCGCCGTTCGGGCTGAAGGCGTTCGCGATGAAGAGTGTGGGTTCCGTGCGCACGTCGACCACGATCTCCAGCGTGTCATTGCATCCGTTGGCCTGCGTGGCGTAGAGTGTGTACGTGTACACATCGTACCGCACCATGTCCTGGCGGAAATAAGCCGCGCAATCATTCGTGAAGAGACTGTCACCGATGAAGAACGCGCACGAATCCGCGGTACTGCCCAGGACGATGTCGACCATGGGGGTGCAGGGCACTTGCTCAGCCGTGAAGATGGCGGGCACCTGGGCCAGGATGTAGATGCTGTCCAACACCGCGAGGCCACCACAGCCCAGGCTATCGAACCCTTGTAATGTGACAGGCTGGATACCTGCAGCGGGGAACGCGATGATGGGATCGAGTTGGTTGCTGAACCCGAACCCGCCCCAGGTCCATACCACGGAGTCGGCGGTGGTGACGATGGTCTCCACCAGGATCGGCACGTTCATGCAAGCGGTATCAGGGGCGGCCATTGCGACAACAGGGCTGGGTAATTCCACCAGGGTAACCTGTGCCTGCCCCTGGCATCCGAGGGAGTCGGTCACGGTCACATCGATGGGGCCTGTGGTGCCAGCTGGAATATTGATCGTGGGTACCGTGTCGCCGGTGGACCACAACCAAGTCACAGGGTACAGCCCACCGACCGGGGTAGCGGTCAATACCGGGGGATCGGAGGGACAGTAATCCGTTATCCCTTCGATCGCGACGCCGGGGTCTTCGAGCAGCACGAAAATGAGCGTGTCGCAGTTCGGCCCATCGGAAACGTTGATCGTGTACAGGCCAGCCCCCAGGTTGTTGAAGGTGGGGACGTTCTGCGTGGGGTCCACGTCCCACACGTAGACGTAGGGGCCGCCGGAATTGGTCACGATCGTGATCGAGCCGTCCGTGGCCCCCCCGCAGGTGATCGCCACCGTGGTGACCGACACATCACACGGCTGGGCGAACGAAGCCAAAGCCGAGATACCGGCGAGGCAAAGAAGCAGGGCGCGAATCGGCATCCAGGTTGATCGATATCAGCAAATTTGGCGAAAGGACGGGACGTAGCGGAGTCATGGGCGTCCCCTTGTCAACGATCGGGGCCGAACAGCGAACTTCATGGCATGGATCGCCCGGTCGTCTTCGCCCTTGTTTCCATGCTTTTCGCCGGGGTGACCGCGGTGATCACGAACCTGGACATAGAACATCAGCTTTGATGGCGCTGGCCTCCTTCTGCTCGAGTGGAAATGATCGGGCCGGTGCACCCCCAACGCCTTCGTCTCAAAGCTCGAACCGCTCCCCGCGCCGGGGGATCGCGATGTGGTGGAACCCTTTTCCCTGCAGCAGGTTCTTCAATCCAAGGAGTGAATGCTCTACGCCGTGCACCAGGAACACCCGCCCCACTTTCGCAGGGTCCTGGCAGGAGAGGTACTTCACCAACTCGCCCCGATCGGCATGGGCGCTGTAGAACCCCATGCGCAGGATGCGCGCCCGTACCGGGATCGTGTCACCGAAGATGCGCACCTCGCTGGCCCCGTCGATCAACTTCGCGCCCAACGTGCCGGGTGCGCAAAAGCCCACGGCCAGCACCCCGTTCGCCGGATCACTGAGACAATTGCGCAAGTGATGTCGCACGCGACCGGCCTCCATCATGCCGCTCGCCGCGATGATGATGCACGGCCCCTTCTGATCATTGAGTTGCTTGCTGCGCTCGGCGAGCCGGATGAACTCGATGCCGGGGAAGCTGAAGAGGTCCGGATCACGGGTCAGTTCCTCGCGCACCTCCGCTCGGAACAATGTGCTGTAATGCCTTACCACGTCCGTGGCGCTGATCGCCAGCGGGCTGTCCACATACACAGGGATGCGCGGCAGCCGACCCGCATTGCTCAGGTTGTTCAGCGTGTAGAGGATCTCCTGTGTTTTGCCGATGCTGAAGGCGGGTATGATCAGTTTGCCTTTCGCCTCGACACAGACCTCGACCACGTGGCGCAGCAATTCCTCCTCCGCCTCGGCCACCGGCGGATGATCGCGATCGCCGTAGGTGCTTTCGCAGATGATGACATCCGCCTGTGCGAAGGGCACCGGTTCGGGCAGCAAGCGATCCACATAACGACCCACATCACCGCTGAAGCTCAACCGCAACACCTTCATTCCGTCATCGATCGTGAGCTGCACGGCCGCGCTCCCGAGGATGTGGCCGGCATCGGTGTAAGTGAGCGTGATCCCCGGCAGGATCTCGGTCGCCTTGGCGTAGTCGATCACCTGGAACAGGGCCATGGCCGGTGGCACATCGTCGGCGGTATAGAGCGGTTCCTGTTCCTCCAACTCGCGGCCCTGCTTGCGCGCACGCTTCAGGTCGTAGGCGAAGTCGTACTCCTGGATGTGGGCGCTATCCGCCAGCATGATGGTGCAGAGATCGCGCGTGGCGGGTGTGCTCCAGATCGGACCGTTGAACCCTTCGGCCACGAAGCGCGGGATCAAGCCACTGTGATCGATGTGCGCATGGCTGAGCACCAATGCGTCCACGCTCGCGGGATCGAAACCGAAACTGCGGTTGGGATCACTGTCCTTGTCGCGAACGGCTTCGCCTTGGAACATGCCGCAGTCCAACAACAGCCGTATGATGCTGCCATCAGCGCGGGTCACTTCGATCAGGTGCTTGCTGCCGGTTACGGTACCTGCGGCACCGTGGCTGGTAAGGGTGATGGCCATGGGGCGAAGGTCGTACACGATCCGATCCGAACGGAGCGGCTGAGCGGAACGATCCGAGCAAGCGCGGAAAAGGATGGGGTGGGCCGCCTATATTGGTGCCGCACCCCGCCCTTTCATACCACCGAATGATGCCAGGCCCCACCCTCTTGTCGCGCTTCGCGGTCGTGGCCGGTCTGCTCCTGGTCTCCACCATGGCGTGGGCCCAACCGTACAAATTGCGCGGCACAGTGGTGGACAGCAATACCGGCGAGACACTTGTGGGTGCGAGCGTGCTGCTGAAAGGCACCACCACCGGCGTGGCCACCGATATCGATGGTCGCTTCGAGCTTACAGTGAACCAACTGCCACCGTTCGTGCTGGTGATCAGTTCCATGGGGTACACGGATCAGGAGGTGGAGGTCAAGAGCCTCGAGGACGACCTGCGGTTCAAACTGGGAGCGGATCAGCTCCTCTTGAAGGAGGCCGATGTGGTGGGCGACCGGATCACCGAGAAACAGAAACAGGCACCGCTCACCGTGGAGAGCATGGACGTGATCGCCATCCGCGAGGCGCCCAGCGGCGATTTCTACGAGAGTCTCGGCACGCTGAAAGGTGTGGATATGACGGCGGCGAGCATGGGTTTCAAGGTGCTCAACACGCGTGGCTTCAACAGCACCAGCCCGGTGCGTTCGCTCCAATTGATCGATGGGGTGGACAACCAAAGCCCCGGTCTCAACTTCTCGCTTGGCAACTTCCTTGGAGCCAGCGACCTCGATGTGATGCGCGTGGATGTGATCGCCGGCGCGAGCACCGCCTACTACGGTCCGGGCGCGTTCAACGGCGTGATCAACATGACCACGAAAAGCCCGTGGATGTTCCCGGGGCTCAGCGTAACGGCGAAAGTCGGAGAACGCGATATGCTCGAAGGTGCGGTGCGCTGGGCTCAGGTCTTCAAGAACGCTGCGGGTAAAGAGAAGTTCGCCTACAAGTTGAACCTCTTTGCGTTAAAGGCCACGGACTGGTATGCCGAGAACTATGATGCTACAAGCAATAGTCCCACGGGCATTAACAACCCCGGTCGATACGATGCGGTGAACATCTATGGGGATGAGAACACCACAACGAACAACAATTATCTGCGCTCCTTTCAAGAGCGGCGTGACAATCCAGGATTGGGAATATTCCTGCGCCCCGGCTATCGCGAGACTGAACTCGTGGACTATGGCACAGAGAACGTGAAGGCCGGAGTCTCCTTACACTATAAGCTCACTGACAGCATCGAGGTCATCGTTGCTGGCAACTACAGTCGGGGAAGCACTGTTTACCAAGGTGAGAACCGGTACCGGTTGAAGAACATCCAGTTCCATCAGGAACGGATCGAACTGCGCAAAGAGGGCACATGGTTCGTGCGCGGGTACATGACCGGAGAGGACGCTGGCGATACCTACGACATCTTCACCACGGGTGTGCGTTTGGCGGACGCAGGAGGCCCAACGAAGGAATGGAACACGCTGTACACCAACTTGTGGAGCGCGTGGGTAAAGCCCGGCATCGTCTCAAGCCCCGGCTACATCCAACCAACGATCGCAAACCTTGCGGCATTGGGTTGGACGACGAGCGATTGGATACAGTGGCAGGACCAATGGCTGATCAACAACAATGCCTGGTTGGCCTCTCTTCATCAAGGTGTCGTCGACTCCGTAAGTCAATTGAACACAACGTTCGTTGATCCACGGTATGAACCTGGAACCCAGCGATTCGATGACAAGCTGACCGAGATCACCGGAAAGTACTTCACCGAAGGGGGCTCGCGGTTCTATGATCGCTCACGACTGGCGCACGGTATGGGCGAATACCGTTTCAAGCCGGCGTTCGGAGAGATCATCGTGGGCGGAAGCATGCGCCAGTATTTGCCGAACAGTGCCGGAACGATCTTCCGCGATACTGGCAACGTGGTGATCCGCAACAGTGAGTTCGGCATTTACACCGGCCTTGAGAAGAAATTGATGGAGGACAAGCTGAAGGCGACCGCCACCCTGCGGATGGACAAGAACCAGAACTTCGACTACCTCTTCTCCCCGGCGGCTTCACTGGTCTTCATCCCCCGTCAGGACCGCGTTTTCCGGGTTTCGTTCAGCAGCGCGCTCCGCAACCCAACGCTCGCCGACCAATACCTCTACTACAACGTTGGGCGTGCCGTGCTGTTGGGCAATGTCGATGGCCAGTTCGAAGCAGGTCGTGACAGCCTGTTCACCATTGATTCGTTCAATGAGTACCGGAACACCGCAGACCTCAATACCGGACTCGCGAAGCTTGACTACTTAAATGTGGACCGTCTAAGGCCTGAGCGTGTGCAGACGATCGAAGTGGGATATCGTGGCACCCACGCGGATAAATTCTACATCGACGCCAGCGCCTACCACAGTTGGTACCAGGACTTCATCGGTTACATCATTGGCCTCTCGGCCAAGTTCGATGAAAACAGCTTCCCCCTCGGCGGTATCCAGGCCTACAGACTTTCGGCCAATGCGACGGAGCAGGTGCGGACACTCGGTGCGAACCTTGGCGTGACCTACTACCGGAAGCACCTGACCTATGGCATGAACTACAGCTACAACAAGTTGGTCAGCGGTGCCGATGATCCGATCATCCCTGCCTTCAACACCCCGCTGAACAAGTTCAATGTGAGTTTTACCGCGCACGACCTCCGGGTGCCGTTCACCGACAAACCGAACCTGGGCTTCGGCATCAACTGGAAGTTCGTCGAGGGCTACACGTTCACCGGATCACCACAGTTCACCGGCCCAATCCCGAGCTACGACATGGTCGACGCGCAAGTGAACGTAAAGCTCCCCGCACAGCACCTTACCGTGAAGGTGGGGGCGAGCAACCTCTTCGGATTCGTTCCGCTCTTCGACGACAACGTGCCTGATGACGAGCACATCGACCGCGCCTTGGACAACCGGGTGAGCATGGTCTTTGGCGGGCCTGCTGTCGGCCGCCTGGGCTATGTGCAACTCATTTATGAGTTGAACCGACGCTGACGGCTGGGCATAGGACCAACACGGTCCTCGTCGTAAACCATGCGATAGTCATATGACGCGATCCCGCCTATGGCTACCTTCGGCCATACAAATCAGCTCGACCATCATGAAACGATCCCTACCCCTGGCCTTGGCGACCGTTGCTTTGGGAGTGACCTACTCGGCTAGCGCACAGCGCTACCTGACCGAGTTCTTCACCAATGCCCAGATCACCGTCACGCCCAACATCACGTACGGTACGAACATCGATTTCCTCACTTCGAATCTGGGTTCACCCCTGGTGCCGAACGACATCACAGTGCTGCAAACGGCTGTGGCATCGGGCAACCCGATCCCGCCAGAGTATTTCAACCCGGCCGACGGTAGCACAGCGATCAAGGTGACCAATGTGCAGATGGATATCTACCAACCGGACCAGGGTGTCGATGCGGTCACTGCCCGCCCCTTGGTGGTGTACCTGCACACCGGCAACGCCCTACCCCCACCTTTGAACGGAAGCCCAAACGGCTTGCGTACGGACAGTTGTGCTGTTGAGATGTGTTCGCGCATGGCGCGCCGGGGATACGTCGCCGTAAGCATGAGCTACCGGCTTGGCTGGAATCCCCTTGGGGCAACGCTCGATATCCGTACTGGCACGTTGCTCAACGCGATCTACCGCGCCGTCCAGGATGTGCGCCAGTGCGTGCGAACCTTGAAAGCTGATGCCGCTGGAGCGAATACCTATGCGATCGACCCGAACAAGATCATCGTGATCGGCGAAGGGACGGGTGGCTACATCGCTCTGGCCAATGCCACGCTTGATCAGGGCTCCGAACTGTTCATCGACAAGTTCATCCCGAATCCCGATTTCCCGGATGTGAGCTACGTGGATACCCTGCAAGTGGGCAACCTCGCCGGTTTCAATGCCCCGTTCACGCTCTATCAACCCAACGGCTTTGACTACACCACCCAGTTCTGTGTGAACATGGGCGGTGCACTGGCAGATGATAGCTGGCTTGCTCCCGGTGATGCGCCTATGGTGGCCTTCCACACCGTGTTCGATCCATTCGCTCCCTTCACCGAAGGCATTGTGATCGTGCCCACCACCGGTGAGCAGGTCGTTGAGGTGCAGGGCAGCAACCTCTTCATGCAACTGGCCAACACATATGGCAACAACAGCAGCTTCGTGAACCTGCCCAGCAACAACCCCTTCACCAACCGGGCACGCTCTCTCTATGGCACCACGCAAACGCACGGCACCACCAATGTGACGATCAACACCGGTACAGAAGGCTTGTTCCCGCTGGTGCGCCCATTCTGGCCAGCACCCGCGCAGGAGGAAGCCAGCCCCTGGCAGTTCTGGGATCCGAACGGAGCGCTCGCGCAAACGGTGATCATTCCGGGACCTCCCCCTATCACCGCAGGCCAGGCCGCGCAGGCCAGCAACCCGGACATGAGCCCGACCAAGGCCCGCACCTACATCGACACGATCATGGGCTACATGAACCCGCGAATCGTGTGCGCGCTGCAACTCGGCCCCTGCTCGTTGGTGGGTCTTGAAGAGAACAGCACCATCGCTGCTGGTGTGGAGGTGTTCCCCAACCCGGCCAGCGACCGTTTCACCGTGACGAGCGGCGAAGCGACCATCCAGCGCCTGGAGATCTTCGATATGAACGGCCGCCTGATGCGCACCGTGAGCGTGAACGCCAGGCAGGCGGTGATCGCGCGCGAAGGCCTTCGCCCTGGTGCCTACCTGGTGCAGCTGCGCTTCGCGGAAGGCACCGTGATGCGGAAGTTGATGCTCGACTGATCGATCCCCTATTCCAAGGAAAGGCCCCGATGTGTCGGGGCCTTTCTCATTTGCACCCTTATTACAAAGTGTCGCACGTACCGATCTTTGCGTCATGGAGAAGATCACCGAGAGTAGCAGCCGCTACGATCACCTCGAGCGGATGAGCACGGCCGAGCTGTTGCGGAACATCAACGCCGAGGACCGGACGGTGGCGGACGCCATTGCGAACGTGCTACCCGAGATCGAGCGGCTCGTGGACGCGATCGCTCCGCGGATGCAGGGCGGTGGCCGCTTGTTCTACCTCGGTGCTGGCACCAGCGGTCGCCTCGGCATCGTGGATGCCAGCGAATGTCCACCCACGTTCGGGGTGCCGCATGGCCTGGTAGTCGGCTTGATCGCTGGTGGCGACAGTGCCATCCGCAAGGCGGTGGAGTTCGCGGAGGATGACCGCGAGCAAGGCTGGAAGGACCTCGAGGAACATGCCATCGGCGTGGGCGACACGGTGATCGGTATCGCGGCCAGTGGAGGAACGCCCTACGTGATCGGTGCGCTGGAGCAGTGCAACGCCGCCGGTATCCTGACGGGTGGCATCACGTGCAACCCCGGCAGCGCGCTGGCCACGACAGCACTGCATCCGATCGTCGTGGTCGTGGGGCCTGAATTCGTCACCGGCAGCACGCGCATGAAGAGCGGCACCGCGCAGAAGCTCGTGTTGAACATGATCAGTACGAGCGTGATGATCAAACTCGGCCGCGTGAAAGGCAACCGCATGGTCGATATGCAACTGAGCAACAACAAGCTCATCGATCGCGGCACGCGCATGGTGATGGATGGACTGAAGGTGGAGTACGCTGCCGCCAACCAATTGCTCCGGCAGTATGGCAGTGTGCGCCGGGCGATCGAGGCCGGGCATACCCTGTAATACCTGCAGCGATGCACACGATCGAACCCTTCTGGAACTGGCGGCACAAGTACATCGCCGAGGAGGATGAGCGTTCGCCCTTCTTCGGGCGCGAGCACAGTGAGTTCGAATTCTCCCATGCGGTCTATGACCATGTGATCCATCCGCAGTGGGACCCGATCGGCAGTGAAACGCTGTACGTCAAGGTGATCTTCGCGGACTATGACGAGGGCTATGCGATCATCGAGCTGATCGGCGAATGGAACGACCTGCTGGGCAACGACATCATGTTCCTCAAACGCGACCACATCGAACCGATGATGGCGCAGGGCATCAGCAAGTTCATCCTCATCGGCGAGAACGTGCTGAACTTCCACACCAGCGATGAGGAGTATTACAGCGAATGGTTCGAGGAGACCGCTGATGCCGACGGTTGGATCGCCCTGCTCAACTTCCGCCCCCATGTGCTGGAGGACATGCAGCGCGCCAACATCGACCAGTACTTCGTGCTGGGCGGCCAGCTCAACGCCCTGCGCTGGCGCACCTTCGAACCCGAAGCCGTCTATGCGAACGTGGAAGGCTTCGTGATGCGGCGCCTGGGAGCGTGATCGTTCACGATCACTGCTTAAGGAACCGGCCGACCAGTTCGCGCTCCCCTATCCGTGCCCGTACCGAATAGACACCGGTTGGCAAGCCCTGCACGTCGATCGTGGCCCGGCCATCGCGCAACACAGCCTGGCATACCTCGCGCCCGATCGCATCGCGGACCTGGATCGTGCCGGAAGCACCGATGGCACCCACCATCAGGTGAACGCTACTACTCGCTGGGTTCGGGAAGATCCGCAAGCCGGATGCTTCCCTGTTCATCATTCCTGTGTTGTCCTCCACGGTGAACACCGCCGGCTCCGTGATCACGGGAGCATTGTGGTCGAAGTAGATGCCTGCGACGTTGGCCACACTCTCGCCCAACGCAAGGCCCGTGTTGGCATTGATCTCGAAGGTCACGAAACCGTGGCTGCCAAGTTCATCGCTGGTGCTGTCGGGCAGGTTGATATTCTCGAACACGAAACTGAGCACACCATCCTGCAGGAACCAGACACAGTCATGACTGCTCGCCAGGAAACGGAAGCTATCGGGGATCAAACCCGTGTCCAACGTATCGCTGATGCGCACAAGCAAGGCTTCGGCGGTCCCGGTGTTCTGGAACCGGATCGTGTAGCGCACCGCTTCGCCAGCCGTGACCTGTTCGGGTGACAGGCTTGCCGGCACAACGCGCTTGTCGTTGGGATCGAACGAGCCGACGATCGCTTGATCCAGGGTGAACATATTATTCGATGGATCGACATCGGTGCCGGAAACGCCGATCACCACCGATTGCGTCACTTCCGTCCCCAGCGGCGGAGACACCGGTGTATGCAGCACGAGTTCGATAACGCCGGAGGCGTCGAGCGCGAGCGAGCCGTAGTTCCAAACCAGCGAATTGCCAGTGACCTGGTCGGGAGCCGGCGTACTGTTCACGAACGTGAGCTGTGGATCATGGAGAAGAGTGATCGTGCCGGTGGCATCCAGCGATCCGATATTCTGGTAAGTGATGCTGCCCGGCATGTCAAAACCGGGACGCGGGTCCTCCCAAGCGGTGAACTGGATGCGCATGTTCATAATGTCGGGCTCCACAGCAAGGCCGTGGTCGTTGCCGGTCGCGATGGAGAACTCATCGGGCAGTTCGGCGGACTGTGGTGGCGTGGTCACGGTCTGGTAAGGCCCGGGGACAGGTTCAATGCTGTAAGATCCGGGCGGCAGGTGCAGGCGGAAGGTGCCATCATGAATGGTCGACGTGGTGATATGGCCCGGTTCGGCCCGGAGCGTGGCGTAGGGCAGCAGGCCTCCGCCATCATCGTTGATCCCATTGGCGTTCGCATCAAGGAAAACGGAACCGTCGATGTACGGTTCCAACACGCAATCGGGATGGAAGAAAGTGCAGGGGGGTGGTAGGAAGAGGTCGAAGTCGTTCACATAACCCTGCGCATTGATGGGCAGGCCACCGGGGATGCACTCGATGAGCGAACCATCGCAACTGAACTCGTACAGACCGACCGACAACGCGGGCAGGCATGTCAGCGGTGTACTGGAACAGGTGAACGCGGATAATTCAGGCAGGGCGGGCAACGAGGAGATCAGCGTGCCATCGATCTGCAAGCGCTGCAACGTGTTCGGCAGGGCGGGAAGTTCTGTGATCGGGTTCCCCCAGCACGACAGGATGGCCAATTGCTGCGGCAACGGATCAGGCAGTGCGGTCAGTTGATTGCCTCCGCAAGCCAGATACAAAAGTCCGGTCGGCACAGCCGGCAGAACGGACAGCCCGATCTCTTCGATGATAAGATCCACCAACGAGGCAGGCAGCGGTGCCAGGTTCTGCATCGGTGTGGCAGCGATGTTCAATTGGGTGAGACCCGTTGGCAATGGTGAGAAGACCGTGATCTGAGTGAGGCTGAGATCCAATGAGGTCACACCCGCGGGCAGGATCGGCATTGAGCTGAGTCCGGTGCCGGATGCGGATAATCCCTCCAGCGTACCTGGCAACGGCGGCAAGGTTGTGATCGACGTGTATTGCACGCTCAGCCAGCGTAAGGCGGTGAAGGCTCCCAATCCGGTCAGGTCGGTGATGGGCAGGAACTGCAGGTCCATATCCTCCAGAGCCAGCACGCTGGGATGTTGGTCATCCAACTGATCACCGGTGATCGCGTCTGGGACCAGCAGCTCCAATGCCGCCGCGAATTCCGGATCGGGGATCGTGACTTGCGCGATACCGGATGAACAGGACAGGGCTCCGAGTATGCAGGTGATCAGATGTTGTCGCATGGCATGAAGATAGTTGACCGGGGGTCACCGTATTGACGCATGAAACGGAATGGGATGCTTGGCGACGGGCGCACTCACGCAGTGCGCGGACACCTCCGTTTCAGAACTTACCGACCGTCACGCTCATCCGCGCCATGAAATTCCGCAAGGCATCCGGTGCGGTGTTCGGAAGTTCGAGGTCACTGGCGTACAGGTACGAACCGCCCACACCGATGCGCAAGGAACGCACCACGCTCACCTCCAACTCAAGACCACCTTCCACCACGAAGAAGGCCTGCCCTTCGGTCCGGTTCCGCTGGTTGCTGTCACTCCCTGAATTGGAACTTGGATAGCTGTATGACGCGCTACCCATGCCGACCAGGATCGGCACTCCCAAATGGACCGCGGATCGGTGCAGGATCAATGGCTCGACCATGACCCCGCCATACCCGTAGCGCAGTTCCAGCCCTTGCAGGTTGGCGGTGGTCTGTCCTTGTAGGTAGTTCTCGTACGCCGGATTCTTGATGGCACTACTGGACCATGCACCGGCCAACCCGATCTCCAACCAGTGGTCGATCACGATCCCACCACCGAAGCCGATCAGCAGCACATCCGTCGCCATGACATTGGTATACCGACCGGTGCAGTTGAAATACCATCCGCTCACAGCAAGGCTGTCGAACAAGGCGCCTGGCTGGTCCCGGCCTTGTGCCCTTGCGGAAAAAACGGCAAGTGCGCCCACAATGATCAAAAGCGTCCGTCGATGAACAACCCTAAGCATGGTGACTAAAAGTACTATAACGTCCGGTCGTGCTTCGACACAACCGCGTCTGTGAGCATTCCCCATACCACCCGATCGATCGGCAGGCTGAGATCCTCCTCGCTGGAGGTGGCGAGATCGAGCCAGCGGAATGCCTCCGCGCCTTCCTTCACAGCAACGAAGTCGAAGGGTGTCACGATCACGGGCAGCGCGTCGACATCCGCTACTCGAAAGGTGTAGTACACACTGACGACTTGCATGGGGGTCGTGTGGAAGGTGCTCTGTTGGAAGAAGTCCGTGGTGTAGAGGTGATCGAGGTCGAAGGCTTCCACACCGATCTCCTCGCTGATCTCGCGCACCAGACAGTCCTTCAATCCTTCGCCGAATTCAAGACCACCTCCCGGGAACTTCGTAATGCGTCGTCCCTTGATGATCTCGTCGGCGACCAGCACACGGCCGTTGTCTATCAACAGGCCATAGACGCGGATGGTGAAGCGTTGTTCCATCGTGGTTCGCGGTCCGGCAGGCTTAGCGCGACAAGGGACGCGTAGCCCGCATCATCTCCAGCTTGCCCGGCGGCCCCTTCAACCGTTCAACGGTGAAGCCTGCGGCTCGCATGGTGCGTCGCACTTCACCTTTCGCGCAATAGGTCACCAGGATGCCACCAGGCCGCAAGACCCCGTACATGCGTTGGAACACATCCAGCGTCCACATGTCCGGTTGTTTGTCCGGGTCGAACGCATCGAAGTAGATCACGTCGAACTCCGCGTCGGCCGCGAACAACTGGACCGGTGTTCGGTGCTTGCGGAACGTGAGGCCGCCCATCGGCTCATGCCAGGCGTCGCTCGTCGCGGTCATCCGTTCGAGGAACGGTTGGTGCAAGCCGGGCCACGCGAGATCGGCACAATGGTCCAGCGCTTCCAGCATCGCCCGATCCAGCGGCTCCGGTTCCAACGCGGTGTAGCGCACGTTGCATTTGCCTTCGAAACAACGCACCCAGGTGAGCAACAGGTTAAGCCCGGTACCAAGCCCTATCTCAAGCACATCGATGGTCGCCTTCTCCACCTGCGCGATCCCGGTCTGGATGTAGACATGCGTGCTTTCCAGCACGGCACCATGGAGGCTGTGGTACTGTTCGCCCCACTGTGCACTACGCAACGTGAACGAGCCATCGCGGGTGCGGTACGGTGCGAAATCCTGCGGAGTGGTGGCCAAAAGTGGACGGTTCGAACGTGTGGAAGCCGGATCGCGAAAATAGGACCGGTCCCGGGCCTTACAGCACCTTGATCTCCGTGCGGCGGTTCAACGCCTTGTTCGCGTCGGAATCGTTCGGAGCCACGGGCAACGTATCGCCCTTTCCAATGGCCACAAGCCGGCTGGCATCAACACCTTGCTGCACCAGCTGGTCGCGTACGGCAATGGCGCGGTCCTCCGAGAGCTTTTGGTTGAAGGCAGCGCTGCCATCGCTATCGGTATGCCCACTGATCTCGAGGCGCAATGTCGCGTTGGTGGTGAGCAGGTCCTTCAATTCGTTCAGCTCCGCGATGGAGGTTCCCTCCAGCACGGCGCTCGCCGTGGCGAAGAACAGGTTCCTCATGGTGGCCTGGTGGCCCGCCTCCAAGGGCTCCATGGTGATGTCCATGGCCACCTCCATGTTCCTGGTCCCCGTCGGCACGTGGATGTTCTCGCTGTGCACCAGGAAGCCATCGGCCTTCACATACATCGCATAGTCACGTCCAGCAGGGACCGCGACGATGTATTCTCCTGTGGCCGCGTCACTGGTGAAACGGGCGACGAGCGAAGCATCGCTTAGATCCATCAGTTCGATCGACGCCTCGATGCCCGCCAGTTCACGCAGTTCCTTGATCCGGCCCTTGAGCAACACGGTGCTGGGCAACTCTTCGGCAACGGGAGCAGCACCGGCAGCATTCGCGGTCAACTCGCCGATCGGTTCTTCCGGCAAAAAGGTCACGCTGTAGAGGTCGTCCTCGCCAAGCCCATCAGCGCGTAATGAACTCAGGTAGCCGACGTTACCATTCGCCGTGAGCACGAAGAAGAGATCGTCGTCCGGTGTGTTCACAGGCCAGCCCATGTTCTCAGGCGCGCTCCAACGGCCGTTCTCATACACCGAGCGGAACACATCGTACCCGCCCATCGTGTTGTGCCCCTTGCTGCTGAAGTAGATCGTTCGACCATCGGGGTGAACGAACACACCCTCTTCATCGTGGATGCTGTTGATGGTCGGCCCAAGGTTCTCGGCAGTACCCCAATCCTGGGCTTGCTCCTCCCAATGGCACCGATAAATATCCTGTCCTCCCACATTGTCATCGGGCCTGTCGCTGACGAAATAGAGCCATTGCCGATCGAAGCTGAACCAGGCGCTTGATTCGTGGTTCCGTGTGTTCACATTCATGCCCAACGCCTTGGGCTCCGACCAGGAATCGCCCGTTCGGCGACTCTCGTAGAGGTCTCCGTTGCCTTCGTGGTCGCGATAGACCAGCATGGTGCGCCCATCGTTGAAGAGCCCAACGCTCGCATCGTTACCGATGGTGTTCACCGGTGGTGGGATGGCTTCAGCGGCTGTCCATTGGCCTTCGAGCTGAACGCTCGAATAGACGTCCTCGAAGTACTCCTGGGTGTTCTTGTTCACCTTGGCACCGGCCTGTGGTGGCCTGCGGGAGGTGAAGAAGAGCGATGCGCCATCTGCCGTGATCAACGCCCCGTAATCCGCCTGCTCCGAGTTGATACGTGGGCCCATGTTCTCGACCCGCACATGCTTTGGCATGGCCATCAGCGCACGGCCATTGCGGCATTCGGCGATGTGCTTGTCGGCGGTGTTGTACAGCGGCTCCGGATCCTGGAACGCCGTGGCCTTCTTATGTTCTTCGAATGCCGCGATCGCTTCATCCCACCGCGCGTTCAACTGGAGCGCATAAGCCGTCAGGAAATGGATGTGCGGCGTTTCCGGTGCGGCTACGCGCGCCTTCATGAAATAGGTCAATGCCTTCTGGCGGTGTGGACCGTTCAACTGGCACAGGCCCATGCAGGCGTTCACGTAGGGATCATCCGGGGCAAGGGCCAGCGCCTCCTCGTACAGGGTTTCGGCATGCACGAACTGCAGGGGCCCTTGTTCAACCAAGCGATCCGCTTGCTTCAAAAGGTCCTGAACAGGCTTGCTCATGGTGCTCTCCTGCGCATTGAGCGCGGAACTGAGCAACGCCCAGCCAACGACGAGCGGGAAAATGAACCACGGTTTCAGCATGGAGAGATGCCTTGTGTTGAAAATCGCGCTGTTCATACGTCGATGATCCTCAAGGGTTCGCGCTGGGTGCGTTGGCTAGTTTTGCCTCGCGCTGGCCAGAACCAGCGCTACAGCAGAACCATGGCCAAGAAGACCGCCACCAAAAGCATCCTTACCAAGAACTCGCTCGCCTTCCTCGAGCGTTACCTGAACAACGCCTCGCCCACCGGGTTCGAGAGCGCCGGGCAGAAGATGTGGCTCGAGTACGTGAAGCCCTTTGTGGACGATCACTTCGTGGACCCCTACGGAACAACCGTGGCGGTGGTGAACCCCAAGGCCAGGTACAAGGTGGTGATCGAGGCGCACGCCGACGAGATCAGCTGGTTCGTTCACTACATCACCAAGGAGGGTTTCATCTACGTGAAGCGCAACGGTGGTAGCGATCATATCATCGCACCGAGCAAACGCGTGAACATCCATACCGACAAAGGCATTGTGCGGGCGGTGTTCGGCTGGCCGGCGATCCATGTGCGGAATGGCAAGACGGAGGTCACCCCGGCATTGGACAACATTTTCCTGGATTGCGGTTGCACCAGCAAGGAGGAAGTGGAGAAACTCGGCGTGCATGTGGGTTGCGTGATCACCTACGAGGACGAGTTCATGGTATTGAACGAGCGCAACTTCGTTGGCCGTGCGTTGGACAACCGCATGGGCGGCTTCATGATCGCCGAGGTGGCCCGCCTGCTGAAGGAAGGAAAGGTGAAGCTGCCCTTCGGCCTGTACGTGACCAACAGCGTGCAGGAGGAAGTGGGCCTGCGCGGTGCGGAGATGATCGTGGAGCGGATCCGCCCCGACCTCGCCATCGTGACCGATGTGACGCACGACACACAGACACCGATGATGAACAAGGTGCAGAACGGTGACATCGCCTGCGGTCAGGGACCGGTACTGAGCTATGCCCCAGCCGTGCACAACAACCTGCTGCGGCATATCGTGAAGACCGCCGAGAAGGAGAAGATCCCCTTCCAGCGCATGGCCGCCAGCCGCGCCACAGGTACCGATACCGACGCCTTCGCCTATGGTGCAGCCGGTGTGCCGAGCGCGTTGATCAGCCTTCCACTGCGCTACATGCACACCACCGTGGAGAGCGTGAACCGCTACGATGTGGAGAACGTGATCAAGCTGATGCTCGCCTCGTTGCGCGGCTTGAAAGCGGATCAGGACATGCGCTACTTCAAGTGATCGATCCGCAGCACCGCCCATGAGGATCGGGCTGGACGAGAACACGCGTGATGCGCTTCAGTTCGTGCTGCTGGGTGCGGGCATACTGCTCGTCCTGCGGTTGCTGGTGGCCGGTGCCGGGTTGTTGATCGACGCACCGACCGGTGATCCAGATTCGATCATCGCGACGTTCCGGAACGGCTATCTCTTGGGTGATCCGGGCGTGCTCGTCACCGGTGGCATGGCACTCCCCGGACGACTCGCGATCGCTGGCCTGTCCGCATTGTCGGGTGGCCTAGCCCTGGCCGTGGTCTTCGCATTGTTCGCACGAATACTGCGCCGTGATATGCGGAAGAGCGCGGTGCTTGGCGGGCGCACAGGCCTGCTGCTTGTCGCGTTGTGGGGACTGTACGCTTCGTTGCTCCTCCCCGTGCGTAGTGCGCACATAAGTGACGAAGGGATCACCATCAAGCAACGCGGAACGATCCTCGATGTGCTCATCCTGCCTTGGCGTGCTGAGGAACTGACCATCCCATGGAATTCGATCACCGGTATCGAACACCGCAGCATCGCTTCGTCCATGCCCAGAGGCGGAACGCAGGAACTGGTCGTCGTGCTGACCGGGGAAAGCGAACACATCATCGCGGCCGTTACGCCGCGTGGGCCGGATCTTGAAGCAGCGACACGCGACGCGGTTGAGCGTACCACGCGCCTCGCTGGTTCACTCCTTGCATTCAAGGATAAGTGACGCACGTCCGGATCATACCACCTTCCGATACCTATGCGCTCCGCCTGCTGGTGCTGCGCCCCGGCGGTACACTGAAAGACGTCGACTACGCCCATGACAGCGCACCGGACACCTTCCACCTCGGTGCCTACAGCAACGAGCGGATCGTCTCCATCGGTTCGTTCTATGCCGAACAACGTGTCGAACTGCCTGGCGTGAAGCATTTCCGCCTGCGCGGTATGGCGACCCATCCCGAATTCCGAAGCCAGGGCGTTGGCGCAGTGCTGATGCGCGCCGGGTTCGATCAATTGCAACGGGCGCATGCCGATCGCCTGTGGTGTAACGCCCGGCTGCTGGCCGTACCCTTCTATGAAAGACTTGGATTGATCACCGAGGGACCGGAGTTCGACATACCTGGCATCGGCGGCCACTATTTGATGCACCGCGCCATCTGAGCGTACCGATAGCTTCGCACGGTGTCGCAGCAACGTTCTGTCCGGTTCATCCTGCCCGCGCTGATCATCGCCAACGCGGTGATCAAGCTGATCTGGCTGGGTCGTACCGAGCTCGCCCACGATGAGCCTTTCACCGTGTATTGGTCTCAACAACCATTGGCCGACCTCTGGGCTATGTTGGCCACGGAGAACAATCCTCCGTTGTTTTTCCTGCTGATCAAGGGATGGAGCGCGATGGTACCGTTCGAGGTGACCTGGCTGCGTATCCCGTCGGCATTGTTCAGCGCATTGGCAGTATGGCCGCTGTTCCTGCTGGGACGTGCCGTCGGTGGTTTCCGCCCCGCCGTGGTCGCTTCATTGCTCTTCATCTTCTGCAACTACCACTACGGCTTCGCCCACGAGGTACGCGGCTATTCGCTGTTCACCTTGCTCGCTATCGGTGTGATGTGGCAGACCTGGCGATGCGCGCACAGTGGAGGACGGGCGCTGTTCTGGTTGGTGCTCTCAGGTGCGGCCATGACGTACACGCATTTCTTCGGCTGGCTGATGTTGGGTGTCGTGTTCCTGTGCGTGGCACTGGTGAGGGATCTGCGACCAGCACGGAGAACGTTCTTCATCGCCCTGGGGTTCATCGCCCTGCTCTACCTGCCCTATGGCGCCATCTTCCTTGGCCGCTTGGGAACGAGCGTTGAGCATGGCACATGGCTCACCGCTCCCGAACCCGAAGAACTCTACAACATGATCTGGCGCTGGAGCAACGCGCCGGTGATCGCGGTGATCTTCCTCGTGATCATCATCGGTTCCATCGTGCGTTCCCGGGCTCGTGGAGCGGCGATGGGTATCGGCCTGCTCTGGACCTTCGTTCCGCTCTTCGGCATGTACCTCGCATCGTATGTGACCCCGATATTTCTGGACCGCTACCTCGTGTACGCGGCGCCGGGCTTCGCTCTTCTGGTCGCCACATGCCTTAGCACCATTGCGACGAGCCGGAACGTAACCATCGGACTCTGCGCAGCAGCGATTCTGGGCATGGGCGTCACCTTCACACCTTGGAAGGATACCGGCCGGCATCCTTCACGCGTGGTAGCGCAGGCAAAGGCTTGGTGCGATCCGGTTTCGTGTAGCACCGAGGTGCTTCCACCTTGGTATTGGCTCACGTACCTCGCCGCACAAGACATCGACCTGCTCAGGGAGAACAATGCACACTTCGGCCATCCGGGATCCGATCCACAATTGGACGGTGGCAGCGCACATCCCGAAGCTCCACCAGATACGACCACGAACGCTGTCGTAGTCAACGCCGGAGCCGACTTGGTGGACCCCGAGCGGTTGTGGTTCCGCAGGCTGAAAGCCATCTATCCCGTTGTCGATTCCGTGGAGGCCGACCACCAGGTCTGGGTGTATCGCTTCAGTCGTTGAGAGGCTTAACGATCCATCCTGCGGGCCAACCGTTCGTGGATCATCCGTTCACCATTCGTCCCGGACGCGCACCTTTGCCACACTTTCAAAAAACCCATGAGCATCCATCGTTTTTCACGGCCCCGCCACTTCGTGCCGCTGGTCGTAGGTATCGCGCTCCTTTCCTCCTGTGGCGAAAAGGCCCCTGAGAAGGTCGCGGAGAACCCGCCACCGATCATCGACATGAAGGACTTCTTCAAGAATCCTGAGAAGAGCGGCTTCCGGATCAGCCCCAACGGCCAGTACTTCAGCTACCGGGCGCCCAGCACTATGGGAAAGGTCAGCCGCATGAACCTCTTCGTGCAGAAGGTCGGCGACAGCACTGCCACCCAAGTGACCTCCGATACCATCCGCGATGTGGGTGGTTATTTCTGGAAGGGAGACCGCTTGATCTACAGCCGCGACATAAACGGCGACGAGAACTTCATCATTTTCAGTGCGAGCCTCGATGGCAAAGACGTGAAGGCCCTGACACCGGAACACGGAGTGCGCGCCCAGATCATGGACGACCTGCAGGATGTGCCCGGCATGGAACAGACGATCTACGTGACCATGAACAAACGCAATCCGCAGATCCTCGATCCCTGGAGCGTGAACATCGCAACGGGTGAGATGAAACAGGTGCTGGACAACACGCCGAACTACGAGAACTTCATCACCGATCACACCGGCACGATCCGCTTCGCGACCAAGACCGACGGGGTGAACACCACTTATTTCTATCGCGCCACGGAGAAGGACCCCTTCGCCGAGTATATGTCTGTGAGCTTCAAGGATAGCTGGGGACCGCTGTTCTTCACCTTCGACAATGTGAACTGCTACGTGAGCAGCAACATGAACGGCCGCGACAAGAACGCTATCGCCGAGTGGGACATCGCCGCGAAGAAGGAGATCAAGGAGATCTACGCCAACCCGGACTACGATGTGGATGGCCTCGATTTCAGCCGCAAGCGCAAAGTCCTCACCATGGTCACCTTCAATGGTGCGAAAGCGGAACAGGTCTTCCTGGACGACAAGACCAAGGCGATGTTCGAAAAGCTGAAGACCCAGTTCCCCGGCTATGAGGTCGCCATCGTCAGCGATGATGACTCCGAGACCAAGCACACCGTTTGGGTGGGGAGCGACCGGAGCGGCGGCAAGTTCTATTACTTCGATGAAGCAACGGGCGATGTGACCCTCCTCGCTGAACGCACACCCTGGCTGAAGGAGGAGGACATGGCCGAAATGACGCCGATCCAATACACCAGCCGCGATGGCATGACCATCCATGGTTACCTCACGCTGCCCAAGGGTCGTGTACCGAAAAACCTGCCGGTGGTGATCAACCCCCACGGCGGCCCATGGGCCCGCGATGGTTGGGGCTTCAACAACGAAGCACAGTTCCTGGCCAACCGCGGCTACGCCGTGCTCCAAATGAACTTCCGCGGCAGCACGGGCTATGGTCGCAAGCATTGGGAGAGTTCCTTCAAGCAGTGGGGTAAAACCATGCAGGACGACATCACCGACGGCGTTGAGTGGTTGAAGAAGGAAGGCATCGCGGACAGCACGCGCATCGCCATCTACGGTGGCAGCTACGGTGGTTACGCCACACTGGCGGGCATCACCTACACCCCGGACCTCTATGCCTGTGCAGTGGACTATGTGGGCGTGAGCAACATGTTCACCTTCATGACCACCATCCCTCCCTACTGGGAACCCG